>CAZIIZ010000516.1:0-2908 GCA_964539225.1 uncultured Hyphomicrobiales bacterium
AAAGAAAATGATTGAAAATATCATTAATTAGCATTATATTTTGATTATTTTATGTCTGAAAATTTCAGCACGAAAGTATCGCAAAAGAAAAATAATAAAATTTTAAAATTAATTTGTAACCAATCTGCCCAAAATGTGTCTATCAGAGGTAATAAATTATCATTTAATGTATATATGGAACAAAACATGAAGAAATTATTGTTATTATGCTTGATGGCGGGGTTAAGCTCAATTCCGGGAAATTTGTATTCTCAGAACTCAGAATTAATCGGTACCGGCGTTAATCCCAATACAAATTGGAATGTATTAAAAACTGCGGGTAATAAATATCCTACCAGAGCATTCGGCAAGCCTATTCAAATTAATGGGTTTACTTCAATAGATAAAAGCAATGTTAAGCAGGCAGCTATTGCATTTATGACTCAAGAGCAAGCCACTTTCGGTATTAATCCAAATACTCTTACATTCAAATCCGAAAGAGGATTCAATAAATTGCACTACGTAACCTTCACTCAGATTTATAGTGGAGTAGAAGTTTTGCGTACGGAAGTAGAATTGCGTATTACTAATTCGGGCAGAGTGATGGCTTATGGAATTAAGTATTATGATGATATTAATTTGAATATCCAGCCAACTTTGAGTGCTTCAGAATGCGTCAAGGAAGCGATTAAGGATATAAAATGTGCGAAAGCAACCGATGAAATCCAGAGTGGCAGTAAAATGTATATTATGCCGGTTAAGAAATTAGGTATTACAGAATACAAATTAGTATATAGCTATCAATTCAAAGCTGATGATAACTTTTCTTCGTACTTGGCTTATGTTGACGCTCATTCGGGCGAAATGATTGAGAGAAAATCTTTAGTAAAAAATGCTTCTACTAATGTGAAATTAGTCGCCTCGGTAAATAAATTACATCCTACAGATCCGGTGGCAGTAGAAGCTATGCCTTATTTGAATTCGACTGTTGGTACAAAAAAATATACAAGCGATGCATCTGGTGCATTTGTAGTTGATGTAAGTGCAAATACTGCTATAAAAGGCAAGATTGATGGGAAATTTGCTTCAGTGAGTAGTACCGGCAAAACTATAGGCTCAATTAATGATACTATCGTTCCAAATGTAGATAATACTTTGTCGTTGGATAAAACTTTATCCCAGCAAGAAAGAAATGCCTACTATTATATTAATTTAGGAAGAAATACACTATTATCAATTGATCCTGACCTTGCTCCTGAAGTGTCGGATAATAAAATTGCAATTACTTTAGATTATACAACTGAAGAAATGAATGCCGGATCATCTGGAGAGGAAATAGTATTTGACGGATTAAAAAATACAAACGATAAAATGCTTAATTTGCCTGACGTTTTGTTGCATGAATACGGTCATAGTATAAATAAATTTATGTATAATCATATCAACTCTAATGAATTAGGAATGTTGAATGATGCTTGTAATGAGGCCTTGGCGGATGTATTTTCTACTTATGTAGTAAATAATAATATTTTAGGTCTGGGATATGATTCAGATCTTCCGGCTGAAGGCATTAGAAATATGAAGAATATTAATGTCTATCCGGACAGCTCCAACGGTGAATCTCATCACGATGGATTAATCCTAAGCGGTGCATTTTGGGATTTAAAAGAATTAACGTCTTTAGATTACTTGAAAAATATTTCGCATTTCGCTAAATACGGCACTCCGGACGATGCTGAAACCGGAATAGCATTTGCAGAATGGTTTACTGAAGTGTTGATAGCTGACGACAATATGGGCGATGGCGATAATGATTTAAGCAACGGTAGCCCTAACTTTGCTAAAATACTTACAGCTTTCAATGATCACAAAATTGGTATAGATGTCTTCCCATTGGGTGCGTTCTCGCACAAAGCAATTAATGATACAGCAAATGCTTTAAAGGATTTCAACTTTGAATATGCTTTCAATATACCTAATAGCCAATTATTAAAAGTTGATTCTTCTTATGTAGTTTATTCTTTTGATAATTTTGCGACTACTAATAGAATCAAAGGAGTTAATTCTGGTACTAATAATTACAAAGCATTTATCGCAGAGATTCCTAAAGGCTCATATTTGAAATATTATTTCGAAGCATATATAAATGGTTCTACCGCTTCGATTAAGTATTATGAAGATAATACTAAGAAAATTCCGTATTCTGTTTTAGTCGGATATAAAGTGGTTGTAACTGATAATTTCGAAACTAACAAAGGTTGGATTTTCGAAGCTAATAACGACAATGCCACAAAAGGAATTTGGGAGATTAATACTCCTGTCGAAACTACACCTTATACTGAAGGGATGGTTCCTGGTGAAGATCATTCTGAAGTAGGTACAAAATGCTTAGTAACGGATCCGGCTTACGATTATTGGTTCTTTTATAATCATGAAAATACAAATTGGACTGATGGACGCACTTCGGTTGTTTCTCCGAAATACAATACCTCAAATTATGTAAAACCTATAGTTATATTTTACAATTGGTTTATGTATGGGTTTATTACAGAGACTAATAATGTTAGAATACCATTTGAAGTATATTGTAGTTACGACGATGGAGTAAATTGGGACTTAGCATACAGTACCGATGCTCCTCAAGCAGCTTGGTTAGAAAGAGTAGTTTCAATTAAACCGAGCGAATCATTTAAAATTAAATTTGTAGTTAATGCTCCTCAAATGTCAGCAGCTAGCTTAAATTATATCTTAAAGTCATATATTGATGATTTCTCTATTTTAACTGCCGGAGATGTACCATTATCAGTTAATGATTCTCAAGCAGATAATGAGTTTAAGGCGTATCCTAATCCGGCTCGTAATTCCGTACAATTCTTCGCTCCAAATGCGGATAGAGTACAAATATATAATTCTTTAGGCGAATTAGTTA
>CAZIIZ010000517.1:0-2903 GCA_964539225.1 uncultured Hyphomicrobiales bacterium
CTCCGACCCTCTGGTCCCAAACCAGATGCGCTACCGGGCTGCGCTACGCCCCGAAATCAAGAATTCAAAATTACGACTTTTTTCGGTAATATCCAAATGTTTTTTTATTATTTATCAATATTTTTCAAATTATTCTCGAATATTAATATTATAACGTTCGTATTCCCTTGAGAATCAACGCCATTAAGCGAACTCAAACATTATATTTGGTTATCATATTAAATTTTCAAGACTGGAATGATGATTTCAAGAAGTAGTTTAAAGTTTATTATTTTTATGTCGATATAAAATAGTAAAAGAATAACAGTGGGGAAAAGTTTGTTATTTTTGGTACGTAATTTGATTAAAACCAATGGTTGGATTTTACAACCTACAATATTTTACAAATAATGATATAGCAATATTCCGTGAATAGGAAATATGATGAACGATATGGAAAATGAAATAATAGCAATTATTAACGCAGTCAACAAGGCAACCATAATTATCAATGAAGAAGACTTTAAGATAGCAAAGCTTCGCAGGGCTATCGAAGAAATCTGCAATACTTCAGAAATCGACCGAATTGTTGTGATGGAGAAAATCAACGATAATTCTAAAGAAATTGAATTAGCGATGAAATATATTTTGCATTCGACTACTTTTTCGCCGGAAGAATCTATCGAATACTCCATTTCTATCGACGAAATCAATCAATTGCGTATTCAAGCTCCTCAATTAATTGACGGACTTCCTTTCCATCTTGACTTCAAAGAATTCCCAAATTTTATTCAGAATATTCTCGGAGGTTTCGATTTTGAGCGTATTTATTGCACTCCAATTGTAATTAACGGAGATTTTGTTGCAATTATTACTTACGGCAAACAATATGGAAAATTATTCTCACCTACGGAATCAGAGCTATTAAATCTTTTCGCTCAAAACATCCTAAATGTTTATAAACACAAAAGCGATTTAGAACAATTCCAAAAAACTGATATTTACTATAATCATTTTATGGATAATTCCAACGACGGGCTATTAATTACTGAAAATTATAAATATGTACGCTCCAACCCAAAGTTCAAAGAAATATTTGATGTTAAAGACGACTCGTATTTCGATGGCAATCTTGCCGATTGGGGCGTTATTGATTTATTAGATGTCGATAATTTCGTAAAATTTCACAAGAGAAAAGATAATAAATTATATGAAATGGAGTCTTGGATTCAACGCAACGGTAATGAAAAACGATATATAAGAAAGAAATTTTTTGATTATAGAAGTGAACAAACAGCCCTAAATTTTCTAATCATTAACGACATTACTGAGCAAAAAATAGCAGAGATTAAGCTAAAAGACACTCAAGAACGCTTCAGATTAATATCAGAATTAACCACGGACTGCTCTTATTCGTTCCTGATGGATATTGATTTTAATTTATACTTCGAATGGTGTTCCGGTTCGTATAAGGATTTATTCGGTATTCCGAATGAGTTGACTAAATTCAAGACTATGTGGGATAATAATATATGTGCGGATTTCGTTCCAGCCTTAGAAATGCGTATGCAAAACTTACGAATGGGACGCAAAGATATTACTGAATACCAAGTAAAAGATAAAAATGGAAATTTACGTTGGATCAGAGATTATGCCGTACCGGTATTTGATAATTACGAGAATAGAGTTATCCGTATCATCGGAGCGGCTTCCGACATCTCAGAACAAAAGATTGCTACAGCCGAAATTTTAAGAACCACTGATGAACTCAAAAACCTTAATATTTCTAAGGATAAATTCTTTTCTATAGTTAGCCACGATATGAGAAACCCAATTATGGGATTTAAAAATTTAACGGAGCTATTAGATGAAGAATTTGACGATATGGATACTGATGAAATTCGAGACATTATAAAAGCTATGAAACAGTCAGCTATCAGCTTACATACGATGTTTGAAGATTTAGTTCAATGGTCGAAATCGCAAATGGGAAGAATTAATTTCGATCCACAACTGAACAATGTCTATTCAGTAGTAGCCGAAGTAATTAATTCCACAAAAACTGCTCTCAAAGCCAAAAATATAAAGATAGTCAATCATCTCAAACTCAACTGCGAAGCATTCTTCGACAGTAAAATGATAAAATTAGTATTGAGAAATTTGATAACTAATGCCATTAAATTTTCATATACGGATAGCGAAATCCATATCATCTGCAATTGCAATTCCGTGATGAATAACTTACCCGCCATCGAAATAGAAATAAAAGATTTCGGAATTGGCATCGAACAAAAAAACATCTCGAAATTATTCAAATTAGACGACTACTATATCGCCAATGGAACTGCAAACGAAAAAGGTTCCGGACTTGGCCTGCTGCTCTGTAAAGAATTTATCCAAAAGCATAAAGGCTCAATTTGGGTGGATAGTTCGCTCGGCAACGGAAGCTCTTTCAAATTTATGATTCCCCGATTTCCGGTCTAATTCGTATTTTTTATTTGTATTATGCTTCGAAAACATCTATTCAACATAATCGAGCAAACCATGATTGACATATTTTTCTTAATCAAAACTTTAGCTTGCTATTTATATAAATATTCCTCCTCATTTAACATCAATTTGAGTTATTCCATACAACGTCTAAACTCGTTCAATCATCATCTGAATTAATCCGATGATGATTTGAATTCTTCCATACAACGTTTAAACTCTTTCGATTATCATTTGAATTCATTCGTTAAGCATTTGAGTTCATTCATGTATGATTTGGATTCGTTAGAAGTAGATAATTTTTATGCGAATGTTATACTGGAGAGTACAAATGTTATACTGGAGAGTACAAATGTCGTACTGGCGAGTACAAATGTTATACTGGCGAGTACAAATGTCGTACTGGCGAGTACAAATGTCGTACTGGCGAGTAC
>CAZIIZ010000518.1:0-2899 GCA_964539225.1 uncultured Hyphomicrobiales bacterium
ATGGAGGATTTGGCAATATTGTTCCGCCCTGTAAAGTATCCAATATATAGAACGGCGAGCATTTGTTAAAACTCCAATTGCCGCCTAAATCTTTAAAGCGAATACCGAACACGTGCAAGCCCGGAGCTAATTGTCCCAAATTTATTCCGCTTGTAAACGAAACGGAATCTGCTTGAGCAATCTCAATCGCAGTTGCATTAGCGAATCCCGGATCGGCATCTATAAAATATTCACCGCCGGCAATTGCCAAGCTCGGAGTATTTACTCCACCTTGCAATGTGTCTAATATATAAAACGGCGAGCATTTATTGAAGCTCCATTTGCCGCCAATATCTTTAAAACGAATACCGAACACGTGCAAGCCCGGAGCCAATTGACCCAAATTAATTCCGCTTGCAAACGAGACAGAATCTGCTTGAGCGATTGTAATATTCGTAGCATTCGCAAATCCCGGATCGGTATCAATAAAGTATTCACCACCGGAAATTGCCAAACTCGGAGTAGTAACACTTCCGCCTTGCAAGGTGTCTAATATATAGAACGGCGAGCATTTATTGAAACTCCATTTGCCGCCAATATCTTTAAAGCGAATACCGAACACATGCAAACCCGGTGCTAATTGCCCAAGATTGATTCCCGTAACAATAGAAACGGAATCTGCTTGAGTTACAGTTAGCGAAGTTGCATTTGCAAACCCCGGATCTGAATCTATAAAGTATTCTGCTGCTGAAATAGCCAAACTCGGAGAAATAATATTTCCGCCTTGGAGTGTGTCGAGTATATAAAATGGAGTACATTTATTGAAACTCCAATTCATATCAACATTTTTAAATCTGATTCCGAAGACGTGAAGTCCGGGCGACAGATTCAAATTGCCGATTAACTGCACTATATTCACAGAATCCGCCGGAGCAACTACTAGTGAAGTAGCATTGCCCAATCCCGGATCTGTGTCTATGAAATATTCCGCATTCGTAATATTCTGAGCAAATACAAACAGCGGCGATATTAGCAGTAAACATATAAGTAATATTTTTATTTTCATTTTGTAATTTCCATAATTATGAAATACTGTTATATCTATTTCTTCTTGCCTGTTGCATTGATTTGCATTTGCTGATTATTGATATTTATCACTTTCGGAGTAAGGGTCAAGGATATTACTTTCGGTAATTTCGGTTCGCCCGACATATCTAAAGTACCATCTGCATTTTTTTTCCACGGATACAAACCGCCTGTAATCCCAATATCTGTACCGTCTAATCCGGCATTTATAGCAGGCGAACCAGTAGCAAGTCTATAATCTTTAGTGAAAGCAAACAAACCAATTGCAGCATTTACAAACATTGGATCTTGGTTCACTAAGTTACTTGTACCGCCATTAGTTCCGTAAGGTAATGTATTATTCTCGCAACCGAAAGTTATATTATTATTAAAAGAGCAATTATTCGATTCGTGAGGATCCGCTCCATAAAATATATTATTTACAAAGCTTAGATTAGAAATAGCATAGAATATATCCCAATAATTGTACTGACCAATATAAATATTATTCAAGAAATTGCAATTTGAGCGAGTAGTACCTTGATTATAAATTGCGGAACTTCCGGCTGAAACAATATTATTTACAAAATATAAACCTGCTATATTTTTGATAAATACATAAGAATTGAGGTTATCGCAATAATTATTATATATATTCCAATTAGTGCCTTGAATATTAAGCGTAAATAATTTACAATTGCGAACTATCAAATTATTCACAACGGAACTTTGTTCATTCAGATTACCAATATTTAGGCTTTCTATGTAATAATTTAGCATATCAAGATTGGCATTAAATCTAAGAATATCTATTCTTGTATTCCAATTCTCTCCGATTAAAGTAAGAGCTTTGGTCAATGTTACAGTTCCATAGCTTCCGCCTGTATTCATTAGATACAAAGTATCGCCAGCAGTAGCTTCGCTGATGGCAACTGCTATATCACTATATTGTGCTTTCACTAATGGCACGTTCGACACAGTGCGTACAGTAGCGAATGTTGATGCAGTTAGTAGCACCATTAATACCGTTAAAATGGTAAATTTTTTCATACCGATTCCTTAATTATTTATTTGTAAATATTTATTTCTTTTTAGCTTTAGCATCAATTTGCAATTGCTGATTGTTGTAGTTCATAATAAATGGAGTAATAGTCAAAGATACGATTTGAGGTAGATTAGGAGTGCCGCTCATATCGTAAGTGCCGTCGGCATTTTTACGCCAAGGGAATAATCCACCGCTTACTCCAATATCAGTGCCGTCCATACCGGCATTAATAGCCGGAGAGCCCTCGCCAAGTCTGTAATCTTTCGCGAAATCGAATGCTCCTACTGTAGCATTCACAAATAAAGGATTTTGATTATTTATGTTATTCAATCCAGCATTATCAGCATAAGGAAGAGCATTTTGGCTGGTACTCCATGTTAAATTATTAAAAAATGAGCAATATGAAGCAGTCTTCGGAGTAGCTGCATAGAATATATTATTCATCAAATTAACGCCAGAAAGATTATACAAAACATTCCAATTACTATAGGCTGAAGTGAAAATATTGTTTTTTACATAAGTAGTAGTTTGAGTGCCGTTGCTACGTTGCACCGCATTATTTCCAGCTTGGAAGAAATTATTAGTAACATAGACATCTGTAGTATTACTATAGAAGTTTACGTTGCTTAATACCACGTTATTGTAAAATTTCCAATTCGTGCCTACGATATAAGTAGTACTAATTTTACAATACTTTACATTAAGATTATTAATGGTATAAGCATTGTTATTAAAAGTACCATCAACCCAAAGATTCTGAAAATAGCAATTATTCATATTATAATAACATACAAGCAAATAATATTCAAG
>CAZIIZ010000519.1:0-2890 GCA_964539225.1 uncultured Hyphomicrobiales bacterium
CACATCTTTTAGAGGTGTCATTCCTGCGGAACGAGTCTTCGAGTGGATGCAGGAATCTAAATACTTGATAATACAAGCCAACTACCGATTATACTAAAAACTCTAAGATAATAGATTCCGGTATTTGTTCGAAGACTCACAAAACCGGAATGACAGTATTCATAGGTATTGCCGAAGATGTGTATAATGGTTAGCCGAAAGTGGAAGATAAAGATTATAGTTTTGCAACTGTCTCACCCAATAGTTCAAAATTCATATTCTCTGTGGAAATGCTTTAATTTCTTTTCACGTATTCGGTGGTCAGGCATTAGCGAAGTGAATAAACCGTAGAAGTTTTTGCTGTGATCTAAATGTTTCAGATGGCAGAGTTCGTGCATAATCACAAATTCTATGCACTCAATTGGGGCTTTAAGCAGTTCGGAGTTAAGATTAATAGCGTGAGTACGTCGAGAATACGACCCCCAACGACTTCTCATTTTTTTCACTCTTAGAATTGGCATTTTATAACCGTAGGGCTTAACATGCTCGAATAATTCGTTTAATATTTCTTGATATACATATTTTGCTGTAAATTTTCTCCAAGCGTCGATAGTAGCCGGGATATTGATTCGTTCTTTGGGCAGTGTAAGCTGCATATCCAAAGCTCCGTTGCAGAGTTTGATTGATACTTTTTTCGAATGAGTAATATTAACTGGATATTTTATGCCTTTGAATAAGGTCCATTCGGAATCTTGTCCGGGAATTTTCGGATTAGAATCAGGAGCAGATTGTCGTTCTTGGATTTTTTTCTGTATCCAATCGAATTTCCTTTTGATAAAATCATCAATCACATCGAAACTGCAATTTTTCGGGATAGTTACCTTTATTTCTGCTTCTTTATTAATTCTGATATATGCCCGAACTGTATTTTTTCGTTCGTAGTGATAATCAAAATTTTCACCGTTTATTTCAATTGTACGCTTCATGATGGGCTAAATTATCTTAATTGAAACATTATACTAAGGAATATTTATCCTGTAGTCAATTCGAAATCCAGTTTACCTATTTATACTTCCAAAATTCTTTTCAATTGATTCAAGTTAATATTTGTAGCAATTCCTTCATTGTCCCAATGCTTTTGGCATCCGCAATAATCTAAAAACACGCATTGAGATTTGATATTCAATTTACGCATTTCGTAGCCACCGCTTAATAAATTCAGCACACAAGCCACGCCGACTAAACCCACTGCTTCTGAATTTTCCCATTTCTTCAAAAACTGCGAAAATCCTGCTGAGTGCGGGATTAGTGCTATTTTCGCTGATTCACCAATTGCTATTTTGATTTGCCCGATATGGCAATTTCTATCGCAGGCGGTGCAGTAATTATGAGTGCCGTCGCTTTCGGATTTGCAATTCGAAGCATTGGGATTCATACAAGTAGGCAGCAGCACAACTTTTTCTTTAGTTGATTTGAATTCAGAGCGATAGACATTATTCAATATCTGTGAGCAAACCATATTCAAATGATATTCTTCTTCAGTGCGTTCGCGCAAAATGGTATCTTCTCTTTGCTTATTTTCGCAACAAGAACTATCATAGAAATCGAATAAGCCATTTGTGAATTCATGTAGATGCGGATAAGCAATATTTGCGAATTCATCTGAAAATTCAGTTGCTTTTATGAGTATATGCTTAACTTCATAATCTGCTATGTTTGAAAAATAATCTTCCCAATTTTCTAAACGAATCACTTCTTCGCGGAAATCACCGCTTGAAGCTAACCAATCGATTAATAACTTGAAATTGATTAAATCAAATATTGGCTCTTCGTCGCTATGCTTTAGCAAATATTCATTCAGAATAGTAGCCTTTAGATGGTCAATTTCTGGTTTTATCTCCGGCTTTTCTCTTCGTAAATTTGATAATGCTTGAGCGAACTTCGTAACCACGAATTTAGCACCGATTGCATTACTGATATATCTATTCCATAGCGATCCGATGAGAACCAATTCAATCAGATACTCTTGTCGGAGTCTGGTCGTCTCAATCTTATTCTCAGTAATAAATCGCAAAAAAGAATCTAAAATAGTATGGAATCTTATTTCAGCTTGATTAGCTATTTTATTTGTTACTATGTCTAATTCGGAATAAAATTTATCCGAATTGGTGTCCTTTACTATCAAATTATACGGAATAGTCGCCATTATTTCCCCAGTTTCAAACTATTAACAATTGGTATTAACGAATAAGTACTCTTATTTGTTGCATCATTAATTCAAATAATCTATAAATTTGATGAATTGATAGAAAATATCCGAATTAATTATTCAGAAGTCTAAATATTTATCATTCATAATAACGGTAAACATGGTTCATAAATCGGACATTTCGCTCATCCGAAGGCAGAAAATTACCGTACTTTAACCATTATTCTTGTCATTCCTGCATACGACTCTTCGAGTGCATACAGGAATCTCGAAAATTGTTTGCACGATTGATTTTAATAGTAGATTAGCTACGCTGAATAGCTAGAACGATTTCTTCACTTCTTTCCTAATGACACAGAAGCCCCAAAAGGTATTTTTTAAAATCCGTATTAGTTAAGAGTGCGACTCCTAAGGAGTTCTAACCATTATACACATCTTCGGCAATACCGATGAATACTGTCATTCCGATTTTGTGAGTCTTCGAACAAATACCGGAATCTCAAACAACACCGTTCACGAAGATAAAACAGAACACTACTAAATCTCAAAGACTTAGATTCCTGTATCCGCTCGAAGACTCGCTCCACAGGAATGACAACTCAGAGAGATGTGTATAATGGTTAGAAGGAGTTGGGGGAAGTAGGCGAAGTTCATTTAGTTACTAACGTTTAACTCCTACGGAGTAAAGATAAGAATTAATCT
>CAZIIZ010000520.1:0-2884 GCA_964539225.1 uncultured Hyphomicrobiales bacterium
GGATTCGAACCCTCGGTACCCTTTCAGGTACACACGCTTTCCAGGCGTGCCAGTTCAACCACTCCTGCACCCGTCCTGTATTAAGGAATACAAATTTACAAATATTTTACTGAATTATCAAAATTATTTTCAGTAATTTCGAGTTCTGTTAAAATTGATAGTTATAATTATGAAGTACAATAGAATAATATTAATCGGACTGCTTGCAATAATACCATTGTTCGCTATTCAATTACCTACAAATAATCCAATTGTTTCGACAGGAGCAAAAATTGAATTATTGAATGCCGATAGTTTGGTAGGTACGACTGATACCGATGCCGGGCTTACCCGTGCCTATGAAGGAAATGTTTCGTTCCGTCAAGGCGATGTGAATGTGTCTTGCGGTAAAGCATTTCACAATATTAGTGCTAATAACGCTGAGCTCCTTAAAAATGTGATAATCACGCAGCAAGATATGCAGCTAAGTTCTCCGAAAGTGTTCTATGATGGCGAAACTGGATTAGCTCAATCATACAAACATATTAAAATCAAAGACAAAAATATGATTTTAGAGGCAGATAAGGGATATTATTCTACCCAATCATTAAAAGCGAATTTTTATGGTAATGTAAAAATTGATGATGATACAGTATCCATAATCTCTGATTCCATAGAATATAATCGACGCTCAATGTTCAGTAAGGCTTATGGAAATGTAAAAGTAGAAGATGATTCTACGATAATTTACGCAGATAGAATTGAATATCAACGTCAATTTCGCAATACTAAAGCATTTGGCAAAGTCGTAATACAAAGTAAATTTAACTCTACTTACCTTACGGCAGATTCCGTTGAGAATGATTCCCCGACTGCATATACTATTGCTAAGTCTAATCCTATACTATTCAAGATTGACACATTAAAACGAGATTCGGTATTCCTTAATGCTGTTACTATGATTAACGATACCCTTACTATATTATCTTATGATACTCTGACCATTGCATCTGAATCAATGGAATCAATGCGAATTGATGGAAAAGAGTATTATAATTTTATCGGCAAAGTGGAAATTAATAAATCAGGACTGCAGGCTAAGGCAAATCGGATAGTATATTTCCGAGATGGAGGAGTTATAAATATGTACGGTTCCCCTGTTGTGTGGTTCGATTCCACTCAAATAATTGCTGATACTATAACGATATTCTCAGAAAAAAATAAATTGAATAAAATTTTAGCAGAAGGCAATTCAATAGCTACCATCAGAAATGATACTACTTATTTGGATAAAATTAATCAGATGATGGGCAATCAAATCCATATTGATTTTAAAAATGATACCATCGACCTAATTAGTAGTTTGGGCGATGCAAAGTCTCTGATGTTTTTAGACTCTGAAAAAGGATCTGAAGGTGCAGCCCGAACTTTTGCCGATACTATAAAAGTATATTTTGAAGCCGGCAAACCCTCAAACTTTATCGGTTTGGGTGGAATTGTGGGAGAAGCATTGCCGGATAATATGATTTCGCAGAATCCCAAAAGTTATTATTTACCGAATTATCGTCGTATCGAAATAAAACCTCTAAAGAGATATTTACTCCTTAATAAGCATAATTAGTTTAGATCTATGTTTGCTAAATATAGAAAATTACATATCTATCAAATCATTTGCATAATAATAATAATGTAATTCGCTTAAATGCTTATACTCCTAATTATCAAGTACCTCCAATGGCATTCATTTATTCTTTGAATCCTTTCGAATACTATTTGCAACCTTTCGACTTACAAAGAAGCTGTCGGAAGCTTAGTCATATTGACCTTCCGAAGGTTTCTTAATCCTGCGGAAGGTTGTCTTATAATATCATTTATAATTTATACTCATTTGATTATGTTTTGAATTCGCTCGAATACTATTTGACACCTTCTGACAGGCTAAGAAGCTGTCTGAAGGTGATTATGACTCAGCTTTCGCAGCATTAAACAAGCAAAAGATGGGTTTAATTGTTAAGTTAGAATCCTAATAAATTTGGCTCAGTACCAATCTAAATATTCCTTTTTAAATGTAATTAGAAATATGGCGATTCAACCTTGGCATAGTAATTGCCAAACATTGAATACTGGACTAATTATATTGAAAAAAGTGGTTATATTTATCAAGAAATCATATAATTGTCCGATATTTATAGTGTCCTTTTGATCAACGTAAACAATTAAATTAATATATTGGTGAATATTATGCAAAAACAAATAGTAAATCAGATTATCAAATGCCGATTCAAGTATCTATTGATTAGCCTGTTCGGCTTGATATTTGTAATCTCGGATTCATTTGCTCAGAACTACGAATTTTCCTTGGTTCAAAGGCGAAAATATGACCAAATCGCTGTAGAAATATGGGCGAAGTCTATAGTAAATAATGCACCGAAGATTGGCGGAGCTACGCTTGTGTTGCAGTATAATACTCAGTATTTAACTCCTTCTAGTGATCAAGTGCGGTATCGTACTGATTCTATCAATGCTAATATTAACCAATTGTCTCCTGTCGATGACATAATATCGCCATTCAGCTTAGCTGTTAATGGATTTGATGCTTTGGAATCTCAGTCGTACAGTTCTGGATATTATTCTTTAGAAATAAAACAAAGAACTCTGGGAACTGGTGGATTTGTGCCATCGAAACAGGGAAGAGGTTCATTCGTAGGTAAACTTACTTTCGATATAATTGGTAATCCATCTGATATTGCTCTAACTCAAATGGACTTTTCTAGGAGTATTTTGCCAGGTGATCTAAGAATATTCGATTACCAAGGGAATGATATTGAGTCGATATGTAAATTCGACGTTCAACCTAATTTTACTGTAATTGGGATTAATTTGCTTTCTCCGTCTCAATCTGGGC
>CAZIIZ010000521.1:0-2870 GCA_964539225.1 uncultured Hyphomicrobiales bacterium
AACATCAGCTGTAGTTACGTGAGGCTGAGTGCCATAACCAACTAAAATTGCTCCGCCGTTACCATCTTTAGACAATCTTGTCATTCCGTTGAATTCACCTACTACCAAAACTTCACAATCAGATTTAATTTGTGCAGTTGGTTTGTAAATTACTTTCAACGTTTTAGTGCTTTTAGCTTCCATTCCAGTAGCTTTTAAATCAGCTAACTCTGTAGGATCAATTGAGAATTCAGAACCGGTATATGGTGTAGGAGTTTTTCCTTTAACTACAGAACCGGTAACGCACAATTGAACGTCTTTAATATTAATTTTTTCACCATCATTGGTGATTGTGATTGTAGAATCGTACCCATTTTTTACAAGATTAGGTTCGTCAAGTACTCTTCTTTCCAATCATTACCGCTAACGTCTAATTGAGCATCCACTGTTTTGCCAGACCAAAGTGAAACTAAATCAGGCTCAGTAGCATTGCTGCTCAATAAGGTCATTGTAGTTGAATGATCTACATTAATTTCGCCATTATATTTGTAAAATACTTTGATTTTGAAATTAGCTTTAGGTGCTAATTCAATTGGATTAGTTGGAGTAGCATTTTCTAATTGGAAATCTGATGAAGAAGAAACAAATGAGAATTTATCATTAGTTCCGTTAGGATCCATCACAAATCCTGTAATGAAGGTAGGATTAGTACCGTCGTTTTTGATAGTTACTTCTATAGGAAGAACTGTAGCACCAGCGGATCTTGTTCCGAAGATGGCATCGCCTATTTCAAGCAAAGACTCACCAGTCGAAACGCTAAGTATAGACAATCTAGTACTATCGCATTCCATTTTAGCCCACAATTCGTCTTTGATTGTTGGCACGTTCGCATCAGCAACCATAGTTCTAATTGTACATTTTAATTGTTCGCCTACTTTTAATACTACGTTATCTACTGGAGTATTAACGATAGTAAATGCAGGATTAGCATTTTTTAAATATATTTTCTTGATATTAAGTTCTCTAACGAGACTTGTATTAGAAATCGTAATAATTGTATCTCTTGTCTCGTGAGCTTGCAATCCTTTATAAGTAACAGTTACCGGAGCACCAGCAACTGTCTCAGGATTGTAGATAAATTCTTTATAATCAGAAGAACCTGATTTAGTAATAGCTACGATTTTGCAATATCCCGGTTTAGTCTTATCAGGGAATGTAATAGAGAAAGGACCGCCAGTTTGACCGGCTTTGATGTTATGTGTAAATTTTGAATTTTTAGTATCTACAGTTTTCATTTCTCTAACAGATTGAATAGCTGCACATAAAGTATCAGCATTCAAATCTTTAGCTGTAACTGTTCCGGTGATTACGTTACATTGCATTGAAGATTCAATCATAACTGTATCGATGCAATGAGCATAATAATTTACTGCAGCAGGATAGCCATAAGCAAATCCGTCTTTATGAGCATCAATGTTGCCATAAGCATAAAGAGCGAACAATGCACTTTTTTTAGTAGTTTCCACAAAGTGTCCGCCAATAGCTGATTGCTCTGACAAATATGAATATGGAGAACCCGGAATTACTTTAATTTTTCCACCATAAGTCTGTTTGATATTAACTTCATCTAAGTTAATATAGTTTTCGTCTCCGGTTTTGAAAATTATTGTAAAGAAATTCGACTGAGCAGGCACCGATGCAAAACCGGCATAATTAGACCAATGTTCGTTCGGAGTAACGGCGTAAAGCATACCTTCGCCTGATTCCGGTGGATTTAACAAATCATCTTCTTTGTCTGTTCCGCCTTCAGTTTTCGGCACAATGTCTCCACTCCACCAAAACCAACCTTTACCATACTGACCAACAAGTATTTTATTGTTAGATCTGAAATAACCAGGAGTGATTCTGCTACGTATATCATAATATTCGCCGCGTTTTAATCCGGTTCTCATCGGATTCCAACCGCTACCGTCGGCTCTCATTTCATAGACTGTAGTATTATCTTCTGTAGCTACGAATCTGATTAAATCGCCTTCGTCATCTGGAATTTTATGTTGGTATCTTCTATTCAAATATTTTACGGGTGCAGTTACATATTCTTTACCAAGCATACTTACTGGCCACATTGAATCAAATAGCATGTTACGAAGGAAATCTGCAGAATATGAACTATAATACGAAGGTGCAAATTTCGGGAATGCTGATTTAGTATGTCCTGAGTAAACAGCTATGTTTTTGGTAGCGTGAATACGAGTACCTGTTATATCAGTTTCTTCATATTGATACATTAATGGATTACTAACGTCGCCCATAATCAAGAAAGTCTGACCTTTGTTTAATTTTACTTTGCCTTCTTTACCGGCTTTGATTTTCTCGGTATTAGCAGTAGGCCAATACTGAACTTCTGTATTATCTTCAGTAGCAACTATTAAGATTTGAGCTGGGTGGTCTAGTGTACGTCCGCCTGTAGCACCGCCCTCAATAGTACCATTATCAATCATTCTACATCTATCTTGGTATAGATTCAATGTAAAATAGTCTGTGCCAAGCCAATCAACCGGAATAATACGGAAAGCTTCACCGGTTTTGTACCAAGCTACATAGACTATCAATGAAATGGGATCATCTGATTCTACATAAAATGATTTATCGTTTGTCGCTACTTCGCTTATGGTGTTTTGATAACCAGAAGGAAGTGCTAAAATTTTAAGTGTATTAGCTTCGACAGCGGTAGTCTTTATAATTCCCATTTGTGAATTATAAACACGTACGGAAGTGGCCACTTTAGAAGTGATGAATAATTCCTCGGATGCACCGGTAGTCGAGCCGCGAGGTAATTCTTTCAGTCCTTTGTGTAAATTTGGAATACCAAACCAAAAGGAAGTACCCTC
>CAZIIZ010000522.1:0-2869 GCA_964539225.1 uncultured Hyphomicrobiales bacterium
CTATTATCGCTTTGATTACAAGGAGCATTACTTTGTCCATTTATAGTAAGCTGAACTGTACCATTTGAAATGTCAGTTAAACTAGGATTATAATAAGGGTGCAGAGAATATATGTCCGAAAAAGTACCACTACCAGAAGCTGTCCAAAACATTAATGAATAATTTTCTGCTGTTGAATTATTTAATTGTACACTACTTCCTTCGCAAATGGTAATATTATTACCTGCATTAACATCAACAATAGGAATTATATGCAAGTTTAAAGCATCACTGCTTTCGATAGAACAAGGAGCTTGTGGATATGCTGTAATTGAAATGCTTACATTCCCTGCGATTCCATCTCCAATGCTTGGAATGTAAGTAGCATTTGGAGTAGTTGCATTAATAAAATATCCAGTACCACTGCTTATCCATAATACAGATGTATAGTTTGAACCTATTGCATGAAGTAGATAAGGCGATTGCGAGCAAACAGTATCATCACTACCTGCATGGATATCGGATGAATTAACAAAACTTAAAACTATTTGTTCCATAGCATTTGTTGGGCAAGTAGAATATGGAATAGCTGTTATGGTTAATGTTACTGAGCCATCAGTGTAATCAGCTATGCTTGGAATATATGTTGGTGAAATTGAAAATGGGAGTATAAAAGTTCCGCTTCCACTTGAAGTCCAGTAAATACTTGAATAATTCAAAGCAATAACTCCTGAAACAGTATAAGTTTGTCCATTGCAAATTGAAATATAATTATTAGTAACATTGATAGTTGGAGTGGAGATAATTTGAATAGTTTTTTCATCATAAATTGGACTATTGCATGGGCTATTGCTATATGCAGTTAGTCTAACAACTACGTTTCCTGCAGCAATATCGGCTGCACTTGGGTAATAAATAGGATTAATTATGTTATTAATAGAAAAACTACCAGTACCTGACGTAGTCCATATTATATTTTGATAATTAGAAACCAAAATATTATTCATTCTTATATTAACGTTGCTACAAATAATAGTATCGTTCCCAACATTAACAACAGGCAAAGGAATAAAACTTAGTTTCATATTATCTATAACAAAACCATTACATGGGGATATAGCTTCTGTACGAAGAGTTAAAATCACGCTCCCGTTTTGAATATCGTCATTACTTGCTGTATAAGTTGGCGAAAGACTACCGTTATTTGAAAAATACCCGGTTCCTGTAGACGTCCATGAAACAGATGAATAATTTGAAGCATTAGCTTGAGTTATTGTAAAAGCATTTCCATTACATATATATGAATCGGAACCTGCATTTGCTATAGGTGTTTTAATAATATTTATTCGCATTTGGTCGCTTGAATATGTGCAAGGAGCATTCCCAGTTGCTTGTATTGTTAATATAACATAGCCATTCAATATGTCGTTGCTACTTGGAATATATGAAGGGTTAAGAGTATTGCTACTAAGTAAAACGCCTGTTCCTGAGCTTGTCCAATTAATTGAAGTATAATTACTTGCTAATGAATTAGTAATAGATAGGGTTTGTCCTTCACATATATCAACATTAATTCCAGCATCAACTATTGGTGCATCAATAAATACTAAACGAATCGAGTCATTCATAAAGTTTGTACAAGGAGACAAACCAAATGCTTTAACATAAAGCATTACAAAACCGTTTAAATAATCTGCATTACTTGGCAGATAAGTTGTATTAAGTGTGTTGTTGAGAGCAAAAGTACCAGTGCCGCTTGATGTCCATAGTATTGATGAATAATTCGATGCTGAAGTATTCGAAATGCTATAATTATTTCCATTACAAATATTAGTAGTTGAAACAGGAATATTTATGTACGGCTGTTGAATTATTGTTAAAATACTTTCATCGCTTATCCACCCACAAGGACTTATTCCTAAGGCATGTAAAATAATGCGAACGCTCCCTCTATTTATGTCGCTTATACTAGGATGATATGTTGGGTATAAAGTATTGTTATTAGTAAAATATCCAGTACCATCACTTGTCCATTGCAAATCAATATAATTGTCAGCTAAAGCATTCGTTATTGTATAGTTATTTCCTTCACAAATTACAGTGTCGTTGCTTGCATATATATCTGGAAGTTTGCGAATATTTAATCGCATTATATCAAACTCATATCCCGAGCAAGGATTATTATTATAGGCTCTTATTGTTAATTCAACAAAGCCATTTTGAATATCGTTAGAACTTGGTATATAAGTTGAATGTAAGCTTGTATTATTAAAAAAAGTTCCTGTTCCAGAAGAAGTCCATAAAATTGATGAATAATTATTTGCTAAAGCATTTACATTATAAAAATTATTCAACTCACAAATTACAGAATCTTCTCCTGCTTCAACTGTAGCTAAAGGAGTTATTGAAATTATCATTTCGTCTTGAACATATCCGTTGCAAGTTGGAGTTATACTGTTCGCAGTCATTGTTAATCTAATATTTCCAATAGCAATATCCGACAAACTTGGTGTGTAAGTTGGCGAAATAGTAGTTTCGTTAATAAAAGTTCCAGTTCCTGAACTGCTCCACAATATTGAACTAAACGAACTTGCCGAAGCATTGCTTATTGTTACTGCCGAATTACCACAAACTACAATATCATCTCCTGCATTTATCGATGGCATAGCAATTACGTAAAGTATCATATTATCAAGTACTTCGCCACATGGATTGCCCCCAATAGCATGTAAATAAATGTTGACAAAGCCATTTGAAATATCTGAACTGCCAGGATGATAAGTTGGGTTAATAGTGTTAGTGCCTGTAAAATAACCATTTCCAGAAGATGTCCAGTAAATTGACGAATAATTAGTAACACTTGCATCAAAAATAGAATAGGTTCCATTAC
>CAZIIZ010000523.1:0-2859 GCA_964539225.1 uncultured Hyphomicrobiales bacterium
TAGAGATTAGCGGTTCCGCTTCGGGCTTCGATGGAGCAAAAGGTTGGCTCGAAATTGCTTTTACTCAGCCCGTAAACGAACAGGAATTCGCTAAATATATTAGCTTTAATCCGACCAAAACTGCCGAATATTTGTTTATGGAAAACAAAGTCAGGATAACCGGAAATTTCGAGAACTCCTCGAATATTACTGTTAATATCAAAAAAGGATTGCCCGGCACTGTCGGCGGCATTCTGCAAAATGATTTCGAGCAGGATTTCTCGTTCGTCAATTTAGATCCATCCATAAATTTCGCAGATAGAAGCGGAAAATATTTAAAGTATAATGGCGAGAAAACTCTCGAAGTAAATGCGGTCAATATAGATGAAGTAGAAGTAGAGGTTTGCCAAATTTATAAGAATAATTTGCTCTATTATCTCAATCAAAATGATTTAAGTTATTATGATGAAGAGTATGCTGCAACGGCTGTCTCTCCCGACAACTATGGCAAAACACTTTATAAAGAAACTAAATTACTGAAAAATGAGCAAAATTGGCTCGAAAAATTCCAAGTGAATCTAAATAACACAATTCCAACTAAGCAAAAAGGATTATATCTAATAAATGTCTATTCCACTCAAGACCGATGGATAAGTGCTACTAAAACGTTGGCTCTTACTGATATTGGAATAATAGCCAAAAAATCAGGCGACGAAATAGTAGTATTCGCTAATTCAATCGCTACCACTGAACCAATTGCCGGAGTAGAAATTTCAGTAATTTCAACGAATAATCAAATCATTCTAAACGGGCATACTGATGGCACGGGCGTTATAGTGTTCAGCGATGTAAAGAAAAAAATCCAAGACTTCGAGCCACGACTGATTACTGCCGAGACAACCGAAGATTTTAATTACATAGACTTGAATACTACAGCTATCGAAACTTCTCGCTACGACGTAGCTGGAACATTCGAAAACCACGATAATTATTCAGCTTACATTTATACCGAACGTGATTTATATCGTCCTGCGGAAACCGCTCATATTTCAGCGATAATTAGAAATAAAAAAATGGAAGCTGTTCAAGATTTACCATTGGTTGTTAAAATTATTTCCCCGACTGAAGGACTTTTTAGAGAATTTAATATAAACGTAAATAAAGAAGGTTCATTTGAAATTGCGGTTGATTTCCCGAACTATGCTCTAACCGGAATTTATAGAGTAGAACTCTATACAGCATCGGGCGAATTTATCAATAATCATATTATTAACGTAGAAGACTTTGTGCCGGATAAAATCAGAGTAGCTCTAAAACCTAATTCTGAACAGTATAAGCCCGGCGAAAAGGTCAGTGTGAGTATTGATGCTGAATTCCTATTTGGAGCTAAGGCAAGCGGTTTACGATGGTCTGCCGATTTCCATTTGATGCAGAAAGATTTCCAAAACGCTAAGTATAAAGATTTCTCATTCAAGGGCAAAAAAAGCGAATATCCATATAATCAACATTATTACTGCGACGGTATGCTTGATGATAATGGCAAAGGCATAGCTGAATATCTGATTCCGCCCGATGCTAAGGGTTCGGGATTGCTCGAAGGTTATGCGATGGTGAATGTATTTGATTTGAATGGACGCTCGGTAATTAAGTCCGCCCGATTCAAAGTATATCCGAATGATAATTTCGCCGGAATTAAAATGAACGGCTACTACTTCGGCTCGAACCAAAATATCACCGCCAAAGCAATCTTGCTTAACAAATCAGGCGATATAGTTCAGAATAAACCACTAAGCGTAAAACTGATTCGCTACGAATGGAAAACAGTTTTAAAGAAGGATTATAGCGATAAATTCTATTATTCATCCGAAGAAAAGCAATACGTAGAATGGGAGAAAGAAATCCAAAGCGGTTCGTCGCCTAAAGATATTAAATTTGCAGTAGAGAAATCCGGTAAATATGAATTACAAGTCGCCGAGAAAGGTACTGAGAATTATTCCTCGGTAGAATTCTATGCTTATAGTTGGAGTTCATCCACCGCTGGCTCATTTGAAGTGGATAAAGAAGGCAGAGTTGATATATTAGCAGATAAAGAGCAGTATAAAGTTGGCGATAAAGCAAAGCTGCTTTTCACTACTCCGTTCAATGGCAGAATGCTCGTTACTTTAGAGCGAAATGGCGTTGAGCATTATCAATATATAGACGTAGAGAATCGTTCTGCGGAATTAATTTTGGACGTTAGCGATAAATTCTTGCCTAATATTTATGTGTCTGCCACTTTATTTAAAAAACATACTATCGACAAGACTACTCCATTTTTCGTTGCTCATGGATACGTATCCTTGAACGTTGAGAAACCGAGCAATAAGATTAATATGCAAATTATTGCTCCTAATGCGATGAAGCCAAATTCTACAGCAAAGATTACTGTTAAGACTGGCTTGCCGAATTCTTATATTACTTTGTCGGCAGTCGATGAAGGCATTTTGCAATTATATAATTTCAAATCGCCAGATCCGCATAAATATTTCTATTCTAAAAAAGCATTAAAGACTCAAAGCTATGATTTATACAAATATCTACTGCCCGAAATAGCCCGTACTTCCTCGTCCACAGGTGGTGGTGATGATATGAAAGAAGAAGATTTGGAAGCAATGGTGAAAAGCAGAAGCAATCCGATTAAGACTAAACGCTTCAAACCATTTTCATATTGGAGCGGAATTATCCCGACTAATTCATCCGGTCAAGCTAATTTCAATGTCGAGATTCCGAATATTAATACGGAAGTTCGATTAATGGCTGTGGGCTATCAAGCTGAGAAATTTGGTGCTGCTGAGAAATCAATAAAAGTGTTTAATGATTTAATCGTCGAACCGGAAATTC
>CAZIIZ010000524.1:0-2836 GCA_964539225.1 uncultured Hyphomicrobiales bacterium
GTCATTCCTGCAAACGAGTCTTCGAGTGCATGCAGGAAACCCTTCTTAGGGTTCAACGTAGTTAATCTAAAAACCTTCGGATTCAGCGTAGCTAATCTAATTGTCTGAACCATTGATTTATCTGATTAAGGTGATTAAGATGATTTTAAAATTTATTTTCGTATCTCAATCATCCTAATCATATAAATCTGCTTAATCAATGGTTCAGACATTCGAATACGAAACAACCTTCGGAAGGACAAAGAAGTATTCCGATGGCAATTTCATTATTTTCACTTGTCATTCTGAACTACATGATTATAACAAGAATCATATTAATAAAAATTGTTTTATTCATAATTCAAATTTAATTTGCATTAGTCGATTATATTTCATAATTTAATGCAACTAATTTTATCACTATATCTTAGATAATACTATGAAAATTAAATTTATGTTACTGCTGGTAAATTTCGCAATACTGCTCTCAACCAATCTTTTAGCAAATAATCGCTATACTTTTGAAAGTATGTTTTTATCTACCGGCAGATTTGGTCTTAACGATGCCGTACTCGTTAATGATTCTTGCGTAATTGTCTGTGGCGACAAAGGTTCTATAAAGAGAAGCACTAATCGCGGCAAAACATTCGATTTAATCAGATATAAGTATTATTATGATGATTTATCTGGTATAGCTATGAATGCTCACGGAGAAATATTCTGCAGCACACGAAGTGGCAATCTAATAAAAAGTACTGACCAAGGGCTTACTTGGCAAGAAATTAAGTTAGATAATCCTTCCCCATTTCGTGATATAGATTTCTGGGATAATGTAGGAATGATGACAACTGAAGATAATGGGTTGATGTTATCTAAAGATTACGGCGAAACTTGGAATGCAATTGACTTTCGATTCGACGGTGAAATTAATTCTATTGAAAAGCAGGGTAACAACTTCTTCGCAGCTGATTCTATAGGCAATCTTTGGAAAAGTATAGATGCCGAAAATTGGCAAATTGAATTATCTCACAATAAATCTTGCAACAGTCTCTGCTCTATCGGCGACGACAAATTGCTAATCGCTTATAATAATGGCAGAATAATAGAATATATTCCTTCCGAACATAAAACCATAGAATTACCGAAATTAGATACAATGAAGAATATTATGCACGCTTTTAAATTAAACGATACTACTTATTACATTATTACTAAAGATAGATTTTTATCATCTATAGAACATTGCTACCTCTATCCATCTTCAAATTGGAATTATTCTGAGCCTTATTTTATTGATAATATTATTTATTATAAAAAAAATAAGTTTGGAATTGGTATGGGATATGGTGGTAGAATAATGGTAGGTAACGATACTATAAAAAATTCTCAATCAAATAAAATATATGGAAATATAATCCAAGACACAAATATTAGCTCAAAAGTATCAAATGTACAATTTTCAAAACTGACTTCAGACAATGAAAATGAACTTATAGCAAACTGCGATATCCATAGGAATTCAATTCTCGTCTCCAATGATTCTTGCCAGTCATTTAAAGAAATAAAACTATTGGAAGCCGAAAATTCTGAAGTAGTATTTGTGCATAAAATTGATATCGATAAATATATAATTTCTATAGATACTACTACTGAATGGGTAAATTGGAACGCCAAAAAGAAAAGTCGTTTTTATTTGTATTCCCAAGAGCATTTAACCCAAGTTTATGAAACAGAAGTAGAGCAAAATGTGGATAAATTTGCTATCTCCGATTCAATATTTATTTTTTACAGGAATGGAGTTATGTACTTATCCAAGGACTATGGGGCTGATTGGGTAAAAATTATTACACCAAATAATGAGTTAATTACTCAGTTGATTTTGGATAAAGAGCATAAAATCCATTTAACCGCTCAGAGAAAAATATATACAAGTTCTGATTATGGTACGACTTGGGAATTTATAGATTCCGTTTCGAAATATATAAATTGCTTCGAAGTTTTAGATAATGGACAGTATCTAAGAGTAGCCTCCTCAAGTGTCGGCAATTCTAGTCCATATTCACTCTATATAAATGATCCAAATACTAAAGAATGGAAATCAATTTACGAAGGCGTTGTAAATAACTACTCTTCTTGCTTCAACTTAGTAAAATTGAATGATGAGAAAGTAGTGTTGATTAGCAATAACGATATTATTTTGATTTCGGATAATTATACTAAGTGCGAAAAGTTAATCGGCAACCGACCATTTTTTATTTTTAAGTTTTTAAACAGCATCAAAGTCAATGATAATACAATTTATTTGTGTGCTATGGATAGCATATACAGAATTAGATTATCCTTAGATAGTACAGCTGACGTGTCTACAGAAATTATTGAAGAAGATATTACTATTGATTCTCAGGCTTCGTCCGGTGCGGTTACTATACGCAGTACTGATGCGAAAGTATTAGAATCAATAGAGGTATTCGACCAAAACGGACTTTCAGTAGATCGGATAAATAATATACTATCCGACTCTTATAAATTGAACACAGAAACTCTATCCGCCGGATTATACTTAATAAAAATCAACTCCGACGGCAAAGAATTCCTAAAGAAAATATTGAAATATTAGAAACTGTTGAATGCTTCAAACCTTCGGAAGGACTAAGAAGCCTTCCGAAGCTAACGAGAATAACTATTCAAAAGGGCTGTTCGATAAAATTAAAATTTTAGTCAAACAGCCCTTTTTAGTAATTGAGAAAGTTTAGCGATTAATCTTCTGTTTCTTCTTCAGATCCTTCATTCTCTACTATAATTTCTTCGGGATCATTTCCAAAAGATCGGAAGAGCACACGTCTGAACTCCAGTCACA
>CAZIIZ010000525.1:0-2830 GCA_964539225.1 uncultured Hyphomicrobiales bacterium
CACCATGTGTATTCTTCCCGGTTTCTTTCGGAAATATATTGATAAATCAATTTGCGAAGACGTTGGTGTGGATGGAATGAACTTTTTCAGAGCGGATGCGAAACGATTAATTAGCCGAATGACAGAATTAGCCGAAAAGAATATCACAATTTATAAACGCTATCACTACAAATTAGGCAGAATTTTATGAAATTAGGACTGATATTCACTAATGATTGGGAATTATTCGGAGACGGTTCCGGAGATTATTTCGAAATTCAAGGGAAACCTTTAGAGAACCTAATCCAATTATCAGTCGATTATAATGCTAAATTCACAGTAATGGCAGAAGTGATGCAGCAATTCGCACATAAGGAATTAGCAAGCAAGCATCAATTTGCTAAAGATATTTCCGAACATTGGGAAGCAGTACTCAAGAAAACGGTAAAACACGGAAATGATGTACAATTGCATATTCATCCTCAATGGATAGGAGCTGAATATCAAAAAGCTAAATGGCAATTAAAGATGGATAATTGGGCTACATCTTCAGTAGAACCAATTAAACTAAATGAAATAATTAGTTCCGGCAAAAATTATTTGAATGAATTGCTAACTCCGATAAATCCAAAGTACAATTGCAATTGTTTCAGAGCCGGAGCTTACTGCATACAACCTGAAGTGAATGTTGTTAAGGCTTTGAAAAATAATCAGTTTATTGCTGACACTTCAGTTACTAAAGGAATGGTTAGCGACGGTTTTTATGATTTTTCAAATGCAGAAAATTATACCGTTCCGTGGTTTACTAAGTCTGATTCTGTTTGCTTAAAAGGAAGTGCTAACGAAGGACTGCTCGAAATGCCTATCTATGCCGAAAGTCAGTTAGATTCCCTCGTGCTGAGAAAATATTTGCCATCGGTTTACTATAAATTGAAATATGGAATAGTGCCGGACGATACAGAATTGCAATGGCAAATTGATAAAGATAAAATAAAGAATAAACGTTACCCGAAAAGTGCAAGATTCTATCGCAATAAGCCTAAATCGGTTGCATTCTATCTAAATGCAATATTAGCCAATCGAGTTACTCAGCTTGATTATGATTATCTTCCTCCGAGCGTGTTTGTGAATATGCTTGAGAAAATATTTTCAATCAAGGAATTGAAGAAATATCGAGACGAAGATATTACTATTCCTGTAATAGCTTCAGGACATTTGAAAGATACTCATAATCTTGATAATATTCAGATGATATTCGAGAAAATTAATAAACAGATCGGCTCTAAAGTTGAGTATATGAATTTATCCGAAGCCGCCATCGCATGGCAATCTAAGCAAAAGCAGTCTTTTGAACTCCATTAATCACTAAGTTAATAAATGCAAGAAACTGAAAGTATCGTAATAATAAGTATAGTAGGGAAGAGGAACACCGATTCTTGCTTTATTAATTTGAGCAATGGCGAATCCATTCTGTGCAATATTGATTTAGTCGCTAAGTATTATTTGGGCAGAGGAAAAGTAATCGATGAGCAATTGCAAGGGCAATTAATCGCTGATCAAAGATTTATCGAAGTTAAAAAAGCCGCTTATAGATTTGCCACTTATAAACCTCGCACCCGCCATCAAATTGCCGATAAACTAAAGCAAAAAGGCTTCGAGAAAACCGAAATTGATTATGGAATAGAGTTCTTGAAACAATTCGGTATAGTTGATGATGCTAAATTTGCTATGGACTTCATCCGAAATAAAACGAAATTAAAGAGTTACGGCATCAGCAGAATCAAAATCGAACTTCGTAAAGCCGGAGTGAAAGAGGAATATATAGATTCTGCAATAACTGCCGAATACCCATTAGAAAATGTATTCGAATTAGCTATCCAAGCCGGAACTAAAAAACTGCGAATGCTGCAAAACAAACCAATTGAAAAACAAAAGAACTCAATGGTGCAATTTTTAGTGCGACAAGGTTTTTCGTGGGACGTAATCAAAAAAGCAAATGCGGAATTATTTAGAATTGATTAAATTACATTCTTTACAAAAATCAAAATCTAGATTCAAAGATAATTCATAGTTATTGTCATTCCTGCAAACGAGTCTTCGAGTGCATGCAGGAATCCCTTCTTCTAACCATTATACACTATTCAACGGTATAATCGATGATGTATATAATGGTTTTATTATTATGGTAATAAATGTGTTCGGTAATACTACTTAAATTACTTTGAGCAAATTTATTCTATTGTGTTTTTTATTTCATACTTTTTGAGTATATTTGCTTTTTATAAAATATCAGATTTTAATATGGAAAATATTACAGTACATAAATACGAAGACAGCAATCGTGCCGAATGGCAAGAGTTCTTGAAGCATACTAATAACGGTACAATGTTTCACTCAATGGACTTTTTGGATTATCATCCAGTAGGAAAATTCGAGTTTTATCATTTGATGTTTCGTCGTGGAGAAGAATTAATTGCGATTCTGCCCGGCGGAGTTAAAGATAATGGTACAGTCTTTTGGTCTCCGGTCGGAGCAAGCTATGGTTCTATTGCTACGAAAGATATTCGATTCGAAATAGCTTTGGAGATAGTCGATGCGATGATGGACTACTTCCAAGCTAATAATTTCCGAGATATTTATTTAATACCGCCTCCCTTTGTTTACTCATTAAATATATCACAGCATATCGAATATGCGATGCTATATCGTAAATTCGATTTCGAATTGCATTATATTTCTCACGCAATTGATTTGAAGCACGGTAAAAACTTCTTGCAACAGTTCGACAAAACAGCACGCAAGAATATCCATAAAATTATACGAGAAGGCAAATTAGAAGTCTGCGAAAGCG
>CAZIIZ010000526.1:0-2827 GCA_964539225.1 uncultured Hyphomicrobiales bacterium
ATTCAATAGTGTTATAAGCCGAATTGTGCATCAAGAATATTTCAGTAGAACCGCACCAAACCATTACTAATCTGTCCACGTTATTCTTAGCTTTGAATTCACGAATATCAGCTCTTAATTGTTCGAATAATTCCCATTTGCTTTGAGAAGTTTTTACGTGTTCGCCTTGCAAATTCTTAACATATTTTTGGTCGAAAACAGCTTTCATCGGGCGAATAGCACTTAATTCTTCTTGCACTTTATCAATGTCGTCTCTCTCTAATACTTTATGATAGCGAGCGGATTCGTAGCAAGATTCATCACGAATATCCCAACCTCCAAATACTATATTGTTCAAGTCAGCTAAAGGCACGAATTCTTTAATTTTAGGGAATTTATTTTCTGTTCTTTTGCCGATACGAATAGTTCCCATTTGAGTTAAGGAACCTACAGGTTCGCCTTTGCCATGGGCAACAGCAATTGTACCTGTTATAAAAGTGGTTGCTACTGCACCGTTAAGTCCGACGACTAATACGCCCAATTTACCATCAGCATTTTTAATGTTTGCATTCATTGTTCTTCTCCAAAAAAATTATATTAAAATATTTGATAATTCTGAAATCGAATTTATTATTATATCTGATTTATCATAGTCATTATTTGTCCCATCGACTTGACGGGAATTTATCATTATCGTTTTCATTCCGATAGATTTAGCCGGCTCAATATCTTGACGATATGAATCTCCGACCATCACGCATTGTTCAGGAGTTAATCCGCATTGATTAACTGCATATTTGTAAATTTCTGGGTCAGGCTTGCGAATTTGTACACTTTTCGAATCAACTACAGAATTGATAGAATTTCGCATCAATAATTCTCTTAGGACTATGTCCAAATTACCGTAGAAATTAGAGATTACTCCGAGTTTGTACTTTTTGCGTAATGCTTCCAAAATCTGTAGAGACTTCGCTGCCTGCTTCGCAATCGGTTCGTAAGTAGTTCGCACTAATTCATCCGTTAATACTGCAATTTCGCTTATACTTTTCTTAATATTATATAAATATCCTAATTGATATTCCGCTTTCATTCGAATTAAGTCTAAATAATCACCAGTAAGCGGAGGCATAGCATTAAGCGTTTTCTCAGTTTCCAAATATGCTGATTTGAAATCGCTTTCCGGTATTTCTATCCCAGCTACTTTATAAGAACGTATCCAATGGTCGTACCAATGCACACCGTCTAAATCTAATGTACCTCCGAAATCGAAAAATATGAATTTTACATCTTGCACTTTTATACTTCCTTATCTCAATTTGTTTTATTTTTACTCTTTGAAGCTGTCGCAAAAGTAGTCATTCTGAACGAAGTGAAGAATCCAATGTCTCGGAAGTCGATGATATTACTGGATGCTTTGCTCGGCTCAACATTACTAATATTTACAATTTCTATCCTTATGGGACGGCTTTCCATCTTTATCATATTGTTAAAATTTCGTTTTAGATTCCTGCATCCACTCGAAGACTCGTTCCGCAGGAATGACACTACCTTTAAGGGCGATAGCCCTATTCTTTTCAATTTATCATATCCGTTTCCGGTGCTTTATCTGCTAATTGTACTTTATTAATCGGTAAAGCAATTAAGCCAATCATTATCCAAATTAATTCACGAATTCTCGTAGTCAAACTAATATAAATACCTACGCCGGAAGTAATTCCGATGCTCGCCATTATCATATAATATATGCCTTCGCGGCTGCCCATTTGCATAGGTACAAAGAATAATAGATTGAGCAATAGCGAACTCAAAGCACTGAAAAACACAGCGTTCTGTAGCGACATATCTATTCCGATAGCATTTAGAATAAATATTATCTCGTAGCAAGCTACTATTCTTGCGATGAATTCAAACATCGTAGCCAATAAAAACTTACTGCGTCTATTGGTATAGAATTCATTAATTTGCGAACTCACCCGCTCGATACTTGACAAATTAGCTTGCATTTTATTCTGCAATTTAATCGGTCTAATCCATTTGGATATACTTTTATAAATCGGTACTAAGGCATTTTTCTCGAAAAATAAATAGAATAATCCAAGCATCACTAATACGAATGCACCGAGCATAAATATTATGTTTAAATATTCGCTTGTGAATTCCATATTCGATAAAAATATTACTCCACCGAGTATCCAGAAAGCTATATGCGAAAGTACGTGAATACTATAATAATTCACTACTATCGAAGCCGCAGTTTCAGTGTCAGAATATTCTTTGAGTACGTTAGTCTTATAGACTTCGCCGCCGAGAGCGATTACTGGTGTCAAATAATTCAATCCATAACTGCTTACAGTAAGTGTAAGAGCTTTGAAGAATCCCAATTCGTTTAATTTATTGTTAGCTGTTAGCATAAATGCTATAGTATTCAGAGCATATACTATCAACCAAACTCCGGCAATTGGGAATATCCACAGCCCGACTTTACTTAAATTTTCACTAATATTTTGGTATCCGTATCGATTCAGTATGAAAGCAAATACTAATACGCTTATTATTAGAATTATATTATTGATTAGTTTATTTTTCATTTTGTATAGATGTTAATAATTTTTTGCTTTCGTATTCGTGTTCGCTAATCAAATAAATTGCGATTAAATTCAATACAATCACTTCGTAGCATAAATATATATATATTTCATTTAAAAATAGCGATAAATAGATTACGAAAAATCGGGAATTCAGGGTAAGTCCATTGCAATATTTTTGCAAGGGCTTACTGAAATTTCTAAATTTCTGAATAATCTGTTTATTCTCATTAGCCTTAGGATTGTTTAAAAAGTATTCTTTT
>CAZIIZ010000527.1:0-2824 GCA_964539225.1 uncultured Hyphomicrobiales bacterium
CCGGATTCGGGAAGATGGAGAAAATTACAGATTTGTCGTCTTCTACTGAGCATGAAGAAATATGCATGTGGGTCATGAATTGTTTCGATTCCGGATATGGCTTATAACTTCCAAACCAATCAGATGGTTTGACAATTTCAATGTTATCGCTTTCGCCAAAAATAATAATTGTAACCTCAGTTGAAATTGGAGGTGCTTCGCAAATACCTAAACATTTATCAGTAGTATGATTTTTAATTCCTATTGAAGAACCTTCGTATTTTGAATAAATGTGAAACGGATAATACGACATATAATAAGAAATTGAATTAGAAAAAATATCAATTTCTCTCGTTGAATCATTTTCTATATCGAGCCCTGTCAAATATGATCCCGCTATAAAACTATAATTATGAATATAAGTATTCAAATTATTTGAATAATCAACAATGATAGGGTTTAGTGAATCAGAATTGTCAATTGTTTCTCGCAATGTGTCTAATTTACTATATTTAGAAACGGATATAAAATCTTCAAAATCTGTTTTCTTCAAATTAAAATTTGCGACAAATGTGCCTTTAGGTAATTCTGCTTCATTTTGCCTATTCCATCCGGAAATAGATATTCTGTTCTTGTAATTCACAGTAATATCTGAAATTTTACCATAAGAATAATAACTGCAATAACTTAATTTCTGGAATCTATCAGCAAATGTAGTGATGATAGACGGATATAAAAAAGTTTCGAAGTTGTAATTCGTTAATGAATCCGCCGATAATTCAGATTGATATGCTGTCGGAGTGGTAGGAGCTGAACCGAATCCGCCGATATTCTGCATTTCTGATAACAAGGTAAGTCTATCATTAGTATCGAAAATCATTTTAATTGGTCTATCGAAGCCATTAGAACCGAAGAAGGTTGCGTATTCAACTGCTTTCCAGTCGCTTGAAAGTTTGGCTAAATATATATCAGCTGAATATGAACCATCTTTAGCAGGTCTAATTTTGGTTTGGAATGCACTATCGCTAACCGTATAAATCGAATCCGGAGAGGTTGTTTTTTTTGTATATTCAGAATTAATAAGTGGTTCAGTAGTAGTAGCGAAGTAAACGTTATTTTTAGAATCTAATGCAAAAATTGTGTTACTCGGATTAGAGTTCGGGATTAGAGTGGCATAAATAATCTGCGAAAAATCTTTACTTAATTTGACTATAGCAAGTCTGCCTTTTACATTACTAATTACTTCCTTTGAGATATTATTCGCAGTTATGGTATCAGTTGAAATTGTAGCGATTGCATAAGCACACGAATCAGTTCCAAATTTTAAATTGTGCAATAATAAATCGGGCAATTTAGAACAACTTATCTCGTTTAAATTTTCAGAATTGTGTTCCATAATATACCCAACATTAGATGTATCATGAGTAGAATAATTAATTGTGTGTTGTACTCCATAGCTGAAAGTTCGATAATTGAGATTGGCTAAACCATTGATATGTTTTTTACTTTCTACTTGTCCGAAAGATGTTGATTGACAAATTAGTATCACTATGAAAACAAGAATACACTTTTGAATCAGAAAATATTTTTTCATATTAAATCTCCATGATATGTTGGTAAAAGTTTTCGATGTAGTGTTGAGAAAATAATAATATAATATTTGCATTTATTATAATATAATTCTCACCATTTGCAACTTAGTTAATATATTTAACAAATGCAAACTAAATATATTGATACTGAATAAAAGTTACTAAAATGAGAATAATTGTTGTGAAAAATTGAAACGAGTAGAAATAATATTTAAAATGAACGGATTAAGAGAATAATTTTGGAAAAAAAAGTAAATATTTTCGTAAATTGCGTTCCTAAAAGTAGTAATATAATTTTTATAATATTTAACATTGGAGAAATCCTAAAATGAAATTCTTAAAAGCAATAGCATTGATGGCTGTAGTAGCCGCTGCTCCGACTTTCGCAGGACAAAAAGTCGAATTGAAAACTAAATTAGATTCCATCTCTTATACTGTAGGAACTAATTGGGGCGGTATGATGAAAACTGATTCTTTATTCTTAAATTTAGATGCTTTAATGGCTGGTATGAAAGATGCTTTGCATTCTGAAAAATTAGCATTATCCGAAGATCAAATTGCAAGCTATTTCAAGGAATTATCGACTATGGTTCAAGAAAGAAAACAAAAAGCTCAAGAAGTATTAGGAGCAAAAGCTAAAGAAGAAGGCTCAAAATTCTTAGCTGAAAACGGAAAACGCAAAGGTGTAACAACTACTCCGTCCGGTTTGCAATACGAAGTGATTACTCCCGGCAAAGCAGACGGCAAAAAGCCAACCGCTACCAGCAATGTTAAAGTTCATTACGAAGGTACTTTGATCAATGGCAAAAAATTCGATAGCTCTTACGACAGAAAAGAACCAATCGAATTTGAATTAAACAGAGTAATTCCAGGATGGACTGAAGGCGTACAATTAATGACCGAAGGTGCAAAATTCAAATTATATGTTCCTTCTGAATTAGGGTACGGACCTCGCGGAACTGGTCAAGATATTGGACCGAATGAAACATTGATTTTCATCGTAGAATTATTAGAAGTGAAATCTAATCCGAAAATGTAATCTCTGCATACATTCTTATTAATTTAAAAACTCCTTCATTGATTTGCTTTAAGCAAATTCTTGAAGGAGTTTTTTTATTATATAAAGTCTAATAATACTATTACACATATCGACACATATCGATATATGCTAAAGGTATTCAAGGGCGGTCTCATAAGTAGTCATTCTTCACTTCGTTCCTAATGACACGACTCCCTAAATCTCCCCAAAAAGG
>CAZIIZ010000528.1:0-2816 GCA_964539225.1 uncultured Hyphomicrobiales bacterium
TCCTTGATTACGTAAAACCAATTGAATTTCTCAAACGCTTTAATCAATAGCAAAGTCGGTGGCAAGTCCAATCTATATTTATTTAATTCAGCTAAAACGGTATAGCATCTTTTAGCTTTGCGCACAATAATTTGTGATTCGGGATTATCGAATTCCGCATTAGCCAATTTAGCAAGTCGTTCAAAGTATGGAGCATTTGCTTCGATATTCGACAGAACATATAAATCCGTATTAGTGAATCCGCACATACTTGATTTTAGCACAGTAAGCAGAGCAATATCGTCCGAACTATTAATGATAAATCGCATCAATGCAATCAAATCTCGCACTTCCGGTATAGCGAAAAATCCTCCTCCGCTATGATTAACAAACGGAATACCACGCTCAATTAATTTAACTGTTAAATTATCCAATGGCTTTGCAGCACGACTTAATATTCCAAAATCCTTAAATTTAGCTTTGCCTTCATTTACCGTTTTGATAACATAATCGCAAATCAAATCTTCTTCGGTCTTATACACAGGTTCGAAATTCGGATTAGCCGATTCATTATCCTTTTTCTTTTCATTGTAAGGCTTGATCGCAACTATAAAATTCACTTCGCCTATTTCATCCTTCAAAGAAACTTTAATATCGCCAAGTTCTTCACTTGAAATGGTAGGCGGTGATGACAAGAATTCTATTCCTTTAGCACAAACCAACTCATCATAATCGACATCGAATTCTGATACTTTATCGCCAAATAAATTTGAGCATACATAATTCACGAAATTGGCTACTTCGGGTTTCAATCTGAAGGTAGAACTCAGTTTCATTTTGCCAAGTGTAGTTTCGTCATTATCAGAAATAATTTCGCCATTTGAAGTTTGGAATTTTTCGTTTATATCGTTATTACTTTTGCGTTTATTGTTAGCTTCTTTGATTTCTTCTTTAGCTTTCTCGAATACTCGCACGTCCGCATTACGAAAACCGTAAATACTTTGCTTGGGGTCGCCTACGATAAACAAATTATTTTTATAATTCTCATTTGGTTCGTTCAAATCTTGAATTATCTTTTTAACAATTGAGTATTGAACGTCGTCTGTATCTTGGAATTCATCAACCAATAGATACTCGATTTTGCGATTCAATTTTTGGCGTACATCTTCTCTATCTAATAGCAAATCAACTTTTTCAATTAAATCTTCAAAGTCAAGTCCATCGGCTTCTTTTTTATCATCGCTATAAATTTGTATCGCTTCTTCGCCAATTGCAATTAGGATTCGGCTTAGACGTACTTGCTCTTCATCATAAATTTCTGCTTCAAACAAGTCAGAAATATTTTTAACACCTTGATAGATTGTTGCCAATTCAGTTTTAATTATTACATCCAACAAAGCTCGCCCAATCGGTGCGGAAAATTCACCTGATTTAGTAAATAGATTTAGAGTAATTTCTTTAAATTCAGCAGACAAACTATTGATATTTTCCCAATTTAGATAGCCGATTGTGGATTTGATAATTGCTAAATTAACCTTTGCAAAATAATCAGATACTATTCGTCGCAAATCGCTTACTTTGTTATAATCTTTAGGCTTCAAAGTTGCTGGAGTAAAATACTGATCAGCAATATTATAAAAATATACAAAAATTTCTAATTGCTTGATAAATGAATCAGAAACTTCTTTATCTCTGCGTTTACGAAGCTCAGAAATGTCCTGTTTGTAGAATTCTTTTACTTTTGCGAACAATTTTCTGTTTTGCAGGATTACTCTTAATATTTCTTCTAATTTATTTTTGCCACCGAATGCTTTAATTATGGTTTCGGTTTCATCTTTTTTCTGAGATAATATTTCGGGCGTATCGGTTTCGATAATTTTATTTTCGAATAGCCTTTTCTCGATAGTATCGAATGCTGCTTGATTTAATATTATCATCAAATCAGCTCCTGTTAATTCTTTAAAATTCGGAGCTACTTCGGCTTCAATCGGGAAATCTCGCAGTAAAGCCCCACAGAAACTATGAATAGTAGATATTCTGGCACTTGATAATTTCGAACGGATTTCCATCAATCGCTTAAGCTCAATTGTGTCGTCGGTTTTCTCGATTAATCCATTCAGCCGTCTCACCATTCGTTCGGTCATTTCCATAGCCGCCATTTTAGTAAAGGTGATCGCCGTTACCTTTTTCGGCTCGATTACTTTATCTTTATTCAAAATAATATTCATAAATCTATCGACAAGTACGGTAGTCTTGCCGGAGCCGGCATTTGCTGTTAGCGATAAATGTCTGTCGGTGGTTTTAGCTAATGCTTGCTCGGGAGTATCTTTAAATTCAGCCATTAATATTACCTATTTATTCAGTTCTGTATCATTTATAAACATTGGAATTTAAAATTACGAAATTTTATCAATATAGCAGAGATATATTTTGGACGGTATTCAGAAAATGTATTATTTTATGGTCATATTATAGATTACCAAATTATTTTGGCATCATTCCGATATGTTACCCAATATTAAGAATCCTCAAATATGGTTCTTCGCTATTTTATGCAGATAGTTGACAATTTTTAAATTTATATTTACAAATGGAAAGTAAAGATATATTCTCGTTGGCTATTAATTTAGAGTCTCCCTGGTACATCAAAGTTGTAACTATGAAGCGTACTGATAAGACAAAATCAGGTATTTTGGTAATGTCTGAGTTATGACAAAAAAAACAAATCTAGATAATCGAAATGCCGACTCGACGGCTTTTTCCTTTTATTTTCACGACCTTAGTATTGTCTTTATTGGACAATTGCTCGCCCAAATATTTACGGAATCGCATAATAT
>CAZIIZ010000529.1:0-2813 GCA_964539225.1 uncultured Hyphomicrobiales bacterium
TGCAAGGGATTATTTATGAAAAAAATATTGATATTTGATCTGGATGGCACGCTGATCGATTCCTTTGAAATGTCCGCAGAGAATGATAATATTTCTGCACATTGATAAACGATTCGACATAGTCTGAGCTAATCGTTCGCCGTCGGCAGTAACGTATATAATCTCGTCATACTTTCTCTGAACCATCAGTTCTTCAATACATTGAAATACAGGTTGGCATTTAATCAGCATTCCGGCTCCGCCACCAAATGGAGTATCGTCGATATGTTTATACTTATCCTCGGCATAATCATGTAAATTATGGCGAACAATTTTTACCAAATTCTTTTCTTGACCAATTTTAATTATGCTGGACGAAAAAACTGATTCGAACATATCCGGGAATCCCGTAATAATATCAATTCGAATCAATTCTTCTTCAGCTACAGAAATTTCTTTATTCATCCTTATCCTCAATTTCATCAATTTCGTCGATATCTTCTATATCATCAATATCGTCGGGAGCAATTTCTTCTTCATTAGAATTTAGATTTTTCATACCTTCGATGAGTTTAACTTTGAATTTGCGATTTTTCTCGTCGTATTTGCTTATAAAAGCTTCTACTGCGGGAACAGTATATTCACAATTTTTACCGGTAATTACCCAAACTTCTCCGGCAGGCATAAACCAAATATCGGATACTTCGCCAAGTAATTCATTAGTAGCTACGTCGTAAGCCTTGAAGCCGATAAGCTCATTATCAATTTTATTTCCAGCATTTTTCTTCAGAACGTCTTTCTCTACGAATGCACCTTGCTCTTTGAACTGTTCAGCCATTTCGGGTGTAGAAATTTCCTGCACCGCAATCAATGAATGATGAGTTAATTTTATCCATTTAGTAAGTGTGTATTTCTTAGCGAATTTTTCAGAAAATCCAATATAAATATTAACTCCGAGCGGTATCTTTTTGATTCCCTTTGGAATATCCGATAATATTACTGAGCCGTCTAATCCTTTGACAGAGCTAATCGTGCCTATATATAATAATTCCATAATTTCCTTTTGTTTTATATTAATTTTCTATCAAGAGCACAAGACGAATATTCCTGAATATCATTTTTTATTATTTTTCATTTAAAAATAAAGGTTATTTCTTATCTTTTCAATCGTTATCCAAACGTGAAATCTTCCGACAGGTTAAGAAACTGTCGGAAGGTAATCTTACCATAATTCGCAAATAATCCAACCTTATTATGAACAGAAATAAGGTTGGATATTTGATTTTACTATTATATCTGAAATTAGAAAAAAGCTAATAATAAGATTATGATTCTATCGACAATCGCAATATGCAGACTGATTTCTTTAAGCCAATTAGAATAGTTTAGTGATTTTTTCCTTAGGACCAGTAGTAGGCTTTTCTTGTGGAATTTCTTCTTCATCGTCAATATCATCGTCGCCGAATATACTATCGAACTCGTCATCATCGAAGTCGTCTTCGTCGAAATTTTCGTCATCAAATTCTGCATTCAGCATACTTGTCATTAAGTCTGTTATTAATTTATCAAAACTATCGCCATCAATTTCCATATATTTGATAGTTAATTGCTTAAATTCTTCATAATGTGGATATTCCGCCATCTTAGCTATTACTAAAATGCTGAAAATTATTCGAGAAACCTCCTCAAATAATGCTAATTCCTTTCCAGATTTTATAGCGTCTTCGAAAACTTCCAATAATTCTGCCTCAGCTTCTTCTACACAGTAAGCATTTTCGTTAAGCAAGCCCATAAATCTAATAGCGGCAACAATGAAATTAAACTGTAGCACCACAACTCCGGGCAAATCGTTCGTAAGTTTAGAATAAGTGCTTATTACTTTTAACGAACGACTCAAATCTACTTCATTCATATCATTAATTCTAATCATAGCGGATGTAAGGTCGTGAAAAGCATCAAATTTTTGTTCAGAATCTTCAATTAATAAAGCCTCAAATACAGTTCCTAAGGTATCATCAAGCTCCATCGCTTCCGAAATCACGTTAATTATATCATCCTTTTTCAACTTTTTCAAAGTATTGATAATTGCTTTCATCAGATTATTATCCTATCTAAAATTTGTAAAAATTTAATTCTAATTTTGAATATTCAAAATTAAGAAAATAATCGTAAATATTGGCTGAGATATTTTCATTGTCATCACTTTTATTTCATAATTATCGAAATCAACAAATGGCGTAAATCAATTTGTGATAATATTGCTAGCGATTATACATAAGTACGAAAGTTAATTCCAACTAAAGCACGGTTCTACTCCGTAAGAGGCATATATAGCTTGCGTTGAAATTGGGTATTAAACTCAATTATAAAAGTTTGGACCGTTTGATACACCTCTAACTATTGAATAATGTTAAAATTCCCTTTATATCAGATTAATTTTTCAAAAAATTGATAAATATACTGAAATATCAGAATCAAAGTTAAAAATTCCTTGGCAGTAATATAAAAATTTAGTAAATTGAATTGGTATTATTGACAAATTTTCAAAGAGTGCGATGAAGAAAGAAAAAGTAAGCGTATCGGAATTGACAAGCTCGATTAGCTATCTATTAAGTGAAGGATTGGGAACTGTAGCCGTAGTAGGGGAGATTTCAAATTTCAAAGAACATACCTCAGGGCATCGTTATTTTACAATGAAGGATGACTATGCTCAGATTTCTGCTGTGATGTGGAAGAGCAGAAGATTAAATTTTACTCCCAAAGATGGAATGAAAATTATTGCTCATGGATCAATTTCGGTTTATGCTCCTCGTGGACAATATCAACTGGATTGC
>CAZIIZ010000530.1:0-2786 GCA_964539225.1 uncultured Hyphomicrobiales bacterium
GTATAATGGTTAGCTTAATATGTAGCTAACCAAAAAAATGGTCGTCAGATTATTATCTAACGACCATTTTAATATTTTCTATTTGAGTGCTCCCTGCGGGATTCGAACCCGCGGCCCTTTGATTAAGAGTCAAATGCTCTAGCCAGCTGAGCTAAGGAAGCATTCAAAAATAAGACATTTTCGGCATTCTACCAAATTAAATTTTCATTTGTTTACTATTAGTTTACATTTTCTAAAGTTTCGCTTAGCAATTCCCATTCTTCCATTTTAGTATCTAACTGTTTTTTCAGATTGTTATATTCAATTTGGAGTTCTTTGGTTTTAGAAGCATTTTGAGCAATTTCCGGATTAGCGAATGCAAGCTCAATTCCGCTAATCTTTGATTCTATTTCTGAAATGGATTCTTCTACTGCGGCAATTTGCTTTTTTATTTTATTTTCTTCTTTTTGAATTCGCTTTTGTTCTTCTCTATTTTCTTTAGCTGTTTGCACTACTGTAGTTTGGTTGGCGGCATTCTCTTGTTTTTTGCGTTCAACTTCGTTTAAGTTATCAATACTTTGCTTTTGTAGGAAATAATCAATATCGCCCAAATATTCAATAACTTTTTTATCGCGGAAATAATAGGTTTTATCAGTTAATCCTTGCAAAAAATCTCTATCATGCGATACAATTATCATTGCACCTTCGTAACCGTTCAGAGCGTCCTTTAAAACCTCTTTTGATACAATGTCTAGGTGATTAGTCGGCTCATCCAATATAAGCAAGTTATGAGGCTGTAGAAGCAGTTTAGCCATAGCCAAGCGAGACTTCTCGCCGCCGGATAATACTTTTACTTTTTTATCTACGGCGTCGCCACTAAATAAGAAAGCTCCGAGTATTCCTCGCACCTTTGTACGCATATCGCCCGTAGCAGCACTATCAATAGTTTGGAATACCGTAGAATCCGGATCTAATAATTCTGCCTGATGCTGAGAGAAATATCCTAAGCTGATATTATGTCCGATTTGGCATAGTCCGTCGTAATCAACTTCATTAGCAATTACTTTCGTCAAAGTAGTTTTACCCTCGCCATTTTTACCAACGAATGCTACTTTGTCGCCTCTTTCTATTAATAGACTGATATCTTTTAATATTACTTTCTCTCCATAAGCTTTTGTCATATTTTTAATTTCTACGGCTACAACTCCTGAACGAGGAGCAGGCGGAAATTTAATTCTGATACTGCTTCCGTCTTCTTCTTCTAGTTCGATTCTCTCTACTTTATCTAATTGCTTAATTCTGGATTGCACTCGGGATGCTAAAGTCGATTTGTATCGGAAACGTTCTATATATTTTTCGGTTTCGGCAATTTGCTTTTGCTGATTTTTGTAAGCTGCTAATTGCTGTTCTCTAATCTCTTCTCTGCGTTCCATAAATTGAGTATATGCGACATTGAAGTGAATTACGTTGGCATTGGATATTTCTATTGTACGATTAGTTACCGCATCGAGGAATCGTTTATCATGCGATACCAACATCACAGAACCGGGATAATTCCTCAGGAATTGTTCTAACCACACTATGGATTCAATGTCCAAGTGATTAGTTGGCTCATCTAATAAAATACAATCCGGATTGCTTAATAGTATTTTGGCTAATGCTATTCGCATTCTCCAGCCACCGCTAAATTCATTTACATTGCGATATAGATCTGCTTGACTGAATCCTAAACCAGTCAAATAAATCTCAATTTTCGCATCGGCTGAGGCTCCGCCGAGAATATCAAATCGCATACTTAATTCGTGCAACTTATGGAGCAATGAATTATATCCGTCTGATTCGTAATCTGTTCTGCCGGAAATTTCGTCTGATATTTCGTGTATTTTGCTTTCTATTTCTAAAATCTCGTCTAATGCTTTTTTAGCTTCAGCGAATACGGATAATTCAGATTCTAAATTTCCATCTTGAGGCAGATATCCGATACGGAATTCATTGGACTTTATTATTTTTCCTTCTTCAGAAATTTGCTGTCCGGCGATAATTTTTAGTAGCGTGGATTTGCCAGTTCCGTTCCTGCCGATAAGCCCGATTCTATCGTTATCGCCAATCGTAAATGTAACCTCATCGAATAGATATCTATTTGCAAAGTGAATTGATAAATTAGATACAGTAAGCATTATTTTCCTATTTATATTATATGATTAGATTCTATTGCCATTTTCGTCGAATATCAAAATACCGGCGGAATCTATTCCAAATTCGATATTATCGCCGATTTTATAATTTATTTCCGTATTTGTGATTCTGCTTGCCTTCACACCGAATTCATTAAAGTAAAGTATTTGCTCGTGCCCTAAGAATTCAATATTAATTATTTTAGTTTTTATAGTATTGAGTTCGTTGGAAACTATTGGGCTAATAAATTCCGGTCTGATGCCGATACTTGCTTTTCCTAAATATTTTTTATCCGCTGCGAACATATTTTCAGTTAGTTTGAACTCTGTCGAATTATTACTAAAGCGTATTCCATCCTTTGAGAATATTTCTCCTTCGAAAATATTTATCTGCGGACTTCCGAGGAATCCGGCTGTAATTAAATCGACCGTATTATTATATACTTCCATTGGCGAACCAATTTGGTGAATCACGCCCTTGTTCATCACTACTAATTTGCTGCCCATAGTCATAGCTTCGGTTTGGTCGTGGGTTACATATATGGAAGTAGCACCGGATAATCTGTGCAGATTAACAATTTCAGTACGCATTTGCACTCTGAGCTTTGCGTCCAAATTAGACAAAGGTTCGTC
>CAZIIZ010000531.1:0-2782 GCA_964539225.1 uncultured Hyphomicrobiales bacterium
GGTACTTCACGAATTTCAGGCATAGTGTAAATATCTTCTACGAAGATACCTTCTCTTTTTAAAACTTCTTGCCATTCAGGATCTTCTTTCATATAACCTTCCAATTGTTGACGGATATACGAAGCACCGCCGGCAAGTCTTTGATGACCAAAGGAATCAGTCCCAGAATTTGTATCCGTGAAATATTGTCCTTCGATATTCTTTAAGCCTTCAGCTGCGACGATAATATAAGTTGAGCCTTTTACATCGCTAGTCTGCAAACGTTGAATATAAGTTTTCTTAAAATGTTCATAGACGACTTTGTAATCGACCGGAATTTCCGGAATTAATACGCAATCAGCATCTGCACCAATTCCTCCACGGAAAGCAGTATGCCCGGCATATCTGCCGAACACTTCAATAACTAACGCTCGGTTATGAGTTAACCCAGTAGTACGCAAATCTCGTGTAAACTTTGATATACGATTAATAGTAGAATCTCCGCCTACGGAATATGTCTGTAAATCTAAATCCATAGTTTTAGGCACGTGAATACAAGGAATTCCTTGATTCTTTAAATCCACCACTACCGAACCCGTATCATCGCCGCCGGCGATAACTAATCCGTCAATGCCGTGTTTTTTCAAACCACTTTTAATAATATTATATTTATCCGGATTCTTAATTTTAGATATTTTTACTCTAGAGTGTCCAGCTTCCGATCCAGCAACTCCAGAATAAATTCTATCTACTTTAGCAAAGTCTATGACCGGAGGCACCAAATTATGTAAATTATACAATCCGGCATATCCGTTGGGAATTATGCAAACCTCAATACCAAGATGATGAGCCATTTTAACAGCTCCCATAATTACTGCATTCAATCCACCGCAGTCTCCACCGCTTGTTATTATTCCGATTTTTTTCATTTCAGCCATTTTCTCTTGTCCTTTCCTCGATTTTTATTTGTTTATTCGTATTTATATCAATTTTGATTTTTCACAGTATTCAATATTAATGATTTTACTTCAGAATTCAAAGGATTAATCTTCTATTAAAGGCAAAATGATATTGAATTTTGTACCTTCATTGATTTTACTGCTCACATTTATTGTTCCATCGAGCAAATCAACGCTTCGTTTTAATATTTGCATACCGAGTCCGGTGCCGGAGATAGTCCCGACATTTTTCCCACGATAAAATGAATCAAATAAATGCTTGAGATCTTCTTCAGATATTCCAATTCCATTGTCCGCTATATTAATCTCGAAATATTTACTCGATTTCTTCAAATCTAATATTATGGACGCACCGCTTGGCGAATATTTAAATGCATTTGAAACTACATTGCTCAGTATTTGACGCAATAGCTTTTCGTCAGAGTTTATGTTCTTAAAATCTCCATCGAAATTAATTGTTATCGGATTTTTGTAATTATGAGCTGATTTTAGATCACCAACTATTTCATTGACAATGTTTTCGATATTCAAAGCTGAATATTCTGCCTTGAGCGTACCCGATTCGCTTTTACCGATAATCAACACGTCCTCTAATAACCGCACCATACTTTGCACTGATTTTTCTATTTTGTGAACGAAATTAGATGCTTTTTCCGTTTCATTCCGCATAATTAATTTATTGATTATATTAGCCGATGACAATATTACAGTCAACGGAGTGCGATATTCGTGAGAAATCATTGAAATAAATCTGGTTTTCAATTCGCCGAGTTCTCTTTCCTTTTCTAAAGTCTTTTCTAATTCAATTCTTGCTGCTTTAAGTTGGTGCGTGGCAATTGTTTTTTCGGTAATATCGTTACCAACGCCAATAACAGTATTAAAATCGCCGGTAACATCTTGCCATTGTATCCATTTCAATTCTCCAGTTTTGCTAACAATCGAACGTTCATAAGGTTTTTCATTGGGACTAATTTGCCCTAAAGCACACATCTTAATGTAATTTTGTTCTACTTCTCGATTTTTAGACGTAATGTTCCACCAGCCCTGTTCTAATATATCATCGACTTCATAGCCTAACAAAGTTTTAATATAAGGCGACACATAGATTATATTTGCATCCTTATCGGCAACTAACACCAAAGTACCAACTCTTTGAAGGATTCTATCCGACAGACGAAGTTTTTCTTCTGCTTTTCGTCTCTCGCTAATTTCAACTTTCAATTCGTCTAGTGCATCGTTGAGCATCGCGGTTCTTTCTAACACTCGCTGCTCTAATTCTTGATTTAGAATTTTGATTTCTTCGGCTGCTTTGATTCGCTCCGAAATATCTAAAAAAGCAATTTGTATCAAGTAATTGCCTCGATAATTCATTAAAGTCTTGGTTGCCTCGACGTAACCTATATTACCGGTTTTTTTTATCAATTTTAATTCGTAAGTTGCATTGACTGAATGATTAGTATCTAGAATATTGCTGGCAACATCTTTAGAATTCTCCGAAATGTAATCAACGAAATTAATATTTTGGAAATCGTTTACATTATCGAACTCCCAAATTGAAGCTAAGGATTGATTTGCAAAAATACATTTTCCGTTGTCAAAAATTCCAATTCCTACTCGGCTATGATCAATTAAAGTTCTATATTTTTCCTCAGATTCCGTCAATTCCATTTCTTTCAATATTCGCTCGGTAATATCCTCCATAATAGCGATGGTTGTATTAGAGTTATTCTCTAAATTTTTAATCGACGAAAGATGAATTTGTACGATTTTTTCAGATTTATCATTCGTAAGCAATATAGTTTGTACAATTTGGGCTCGCCCGCTACTCAAAGCTAAAGAAATAG
>CAZIIZ010000532.1:0-2780 GCA_964539225.1 uncultured Hyphomicrobiales bacterium
GCAATACGTGATCTATCAATAGTAATAGTCAAATATGGTTGTCCGGAGACTTTTTCCGGCATTAAATCTTCTACTCCTTTGACGGAAGAAAGCACTTTGCAAATATCATCAGCATTATTCTTAAGTATATCAAGGTCTTCGCCATATAATTTAAGGATAATTTGAGCTTTAGTGCCTGCAACTATTTCGTCGATACGGCATTGAATTGGTTGACTGAATCCAAATGCAATTCCAGGAATGCTTTCCAAAGAATCTCTCATTTCATTCGTTAGTTCTTCGCGTGAAATATCTCTTTTCCACTCTTTTTTAGGTTTTAAAATGCCTACATAACCGGTTTTATCAGGTCCTCTGCTGTCTAAAGCAACTCCTGTTTGACCAACTCTACCCACAACTATGTCTAATTCATCAAATTTCTTAAGTTTTTCAGTTACCATTTCATTGATTTCAATTGCTTTTGCTAAAGAAACGCCCGGAAGCAAAGCAACATCCATGTCAAATGAACCTTCATCCATTATCGGAATGAATTCTGTACCTAATCCACTGATTAAAGTAAGCGAAAGTATTAATGCAATCAATGAAGCAATTAGAACGGTCTTTTTTCTTTTGATGCTATAACGCAATAATGGAATGTATTTGTTAGTAAAGAATCTCATTACAGGGCTTTCTTTCTCTACTTGAGGCTTTAAAAAGATAGCACAAAGCTGAGGAATGATGAAAATAGACATAAGCAAAGATGCCATAATTGCTAAAACTACGGTAATAGCCAAAGGAGAAAACATTTTGCCTTCAATACCTTCCAATGCCAATATTGGAATGAAGGTTATGGCTATTATGATTTCGCCGTATATACTTGGCTTTCTAACATTCATAATTGCTTTTAGGATTAAGGGCAATCTTTTTATTTTTGCTGTATTTTCGTTTAGCATTCGTTGCACATTCTCTACTTGTATGATAGAAGCATCGAATTTCATTCCCGTCGAGATTACTAATCCTCCAATCGACATTAGATTTGCCCCAATTCCGGACAATTTCATGAATATAAAGGTTAGTAATAAGGAAATTGGCAATGCAATTAAGATAACCGCAGAACCTCGTAAGCTCCTTAGCAATATAAATGTAACAATCAGAACTAAGATTGAACCCTCCAAGAGTGCTTTTATTATGGTAAAGACACTTTCGTCCACAATATCGGTTCTGTCGTAGTACGGTTCGATTTTAATATTGTCCGGCAGAACATTGTTGTCGTTGATTTCTTTTACTTTTTCCTTTACTCGCTTTACGACTTCTCTGCCATTCTCACCTTTTAACATCATTACGATTCCGCCTACGGTCTCATTCTTTCCATTTTTGATAGCGGCACCCATTCTTACGGACTCGCCGATTTTAACTTCGGCAACATCTTTTACAAATGTCGGAGTTCCGCCTGTGGATTTAAGCACAATGTTTTCTATGTCGCTTAGATTATTAATAAGTCCGACCCCGCGAACTATATATTGGTCGGAATTGTTTTCTAATATGTTGCCGCCGACATTTTGATTGTTATTTTCAATTGCTGAGAATACATCTTCTTCGCATAAATTATACTTTAGCAACTTCTCCGGCGACACAATAACTTGATATTGTTTAAAATAGCCGCCGAATGAGTTAATTTCGTTTACGCCTGCTACGCTTTTTAATTGCGGAGTGATGATCCATTCTTGCAATGTTCTCAATTTGGTTAGATATGCTATCTTAGCAATTGAATCTGTGGGCATATTGCCTACGAGTGTGTATTGATAGATTTCGCCCATTACAGTTGCAATTGGTCCCATCGCCACTTCAACATCTTTTGGCACATTTTCGCGAGCTTCGCCCAATCTTTCGAATACTAATTGGCGTGCGAAATATATATCTACGTTATCTTCAAATACTATTGTTACGATTGAAAGACCGAATTTGGTAACCGAACGCATTTGTTTGACATTCGGCAAACCACGCATAGCATTTTCGATAGGATATGTTACATTTCTCTCTATTTCTAATGCCGAAAGACCATTGGCATGGCTCACTATTTCCACTTGTGTGTCCGTTACATCTGGAAATGCGTCAATCGACAATTTATATGCCGAATATGCACCAAATCCAAGGATTAGCATAGAAAGGAATATTATCATTCCTTTTTGCTTCAGGGTTAAGGATATTAATTTTTCTAACATAAAGTTTAATCCTCTTCTAACTCTGATTTTTTCATTTCACTCTTCAAATAGAATACGCCTTTCGAGACTATCTTTTCGCCTACTTTTAAGCCATCTTTGACTTCTATTCTATCGTCAATTTTAATTCCTGTGGTTACTATTCGTTGTTCGAATGTTGTATCACTAATTTGCACGAACACATATTCTAATCCTGCCTCTTTAATTACTGATTCAGTCGGAATCATAATTCCTTGCGAATTTTCTCCAATTGGTAATCTTAATTCTCCGAACATTTGAGGCTTTAATTTATTATTTTTGTTTGTAAATTCGCCACGAATTTTGATAGTACGAGTTTGTTCGTCCACTGTTTGCCCGATATAAATAATTTTACCGTCGAATTTCTCATCAGGATAAGTCAATGAAGTGAATACTGTACTGGTTTGGTGATTAATTTTAGGCAATACTTTTTAGTAGTTTTTTCCATCCGCCCAAACCGAAGTAGTATGTATCAGTTTAATAGCATTGACAGTAGCATATACTAATTTACCGATTACTACATTTCTTTCGACTACGACACCATTAATTGGAGATTTAATCGGAAGAGTG
>CAZIIZ010000533.1:0-2777 GCA_964539225.1 uncultured Hyphomicrobiales bacterium
CTTGAATAGCGGTCAAAAAAGCTGCCTTGCCGTGGAAATATTGCCAATGCTCGATCAACAAAATTTGAACACAAAAAAACAAAAAATCTCAGCCAGCCGCAAAGGGGAAGTGGTTACTTCTGCTAAGGGAAAGAAAAGTACTGAACTCGCCGGAGAGCTTTTCGCAGTATCTGCTCGATATGTAGCAAATGCTAAGAAGCTCAAAGAAACTGCTCCGGAAATATTCGAACAAGTAAAAAATGGAATTACTACTTTGAGCAAAGCCCTTACATCTATGAATGAGGTTAGTGCAAAATTGCACTCAACACAAAAACCAGAAATAGCACAAGTAGCTGAGATTAATCAAGATAATGAAAACTCTAAAAATGTCGAGATAGGGGAGATTAGTGCAATATTGCACTCAACTACTGCATGGACTAAGTCGGATTTGAAAAAAATCGAAGAATTAGTTCGCTTCGGTATGGTGCAAAATAAGGCTGAGGAATATGTACTTTCTAAGAAAAAGATTATTCAACCCAAAAGCGAAAAGATTCGTACAGTAAGGAAAATCGAGTTCAGAGTAGAAGAATCAGAAAAAAACACTATAATGGAATTGGCTCGCAAGCGTGGCATTTCTCTCAGCGAATTGCTCCGAGAATTAGTTAGGAATGTTCACTAATGGATATGAAAAATTATATTTTTGACTATATCAAGCAAGTAGAAAACAAATACGATATTGATGTCTTATTAGCTTGCGAAACCGGATCGAGAGCGTGGGGATTTGCTTCGCCCGATAGTGATTATGATGTGCGATTTATTTATAGACATCGTAAAGAATGGTATTTATCATTAACAGAAGAAAAAGATAGTATCGACTTAATGCTTGATGATGGGAATATGGATATTTCAGGTTGGGATTTGCGGAAGACTCTTCGCTTACTAAGGAAATCAAACCCACCATTATTAGAACGAATCAAATCCGAAATCGTCTATAAAAGCAATCCTCAATTTGTATCAGGAATAAATATATTATCCGATCGGATGTATTCAAAGGTAGCAACTCTATACCATTATATAGGTATGGCGAAAAAGAGTTTTGCTGATGTAGAAAATAAAGATCTGTACAAATTAAAGAAATTATTCTATGCTTTGCGTGCGGCTGTAGCTTGCAAGTGGATTATAGAACGTGATGAAATTACTCCGGTATATTTTCCCATAATGATGAAAGAATTAGATTTCGATGAGCAGATGAAAAATAGAATTGCATTTTTAATCGAATTCAAATCTAAGCAAGATGAATCATATTACCATTCTGGCGAGTATGAATTAATTGATTTGATAAAAGAATTACTCGATTATGCTGATTTAAATTCTAAACTTATGCCATCAGCAAATGGTAATTTACAAGAACTAAACGTATTCTTTAGACAAATGATTGATATGGAATGGATATAAATTATCTCCGCAATGGTAATCATATTATGATGGAGTGTATAAGTGGAAGTAGAGCTTATGGATTAGACACTGAAACTTCTGATACCGATATTAAGGGCGTTTATATCTTGCCGAAATCAGAATATTATAGCTTAAACTATACAGGGCAAATTAATAATCCGAGCAATGATATTGTATTTTATGAATTGAAAAGATTTCTCGAATTGCTTTCCGTGAATAATCCCAATCTTATTGAATTACTGAGTACTCCAGAATCATCAATAATATTCAAACATCCAATAATGAACCAAGTACAGCCCGAAATGTTTTTGTCGAAGCTATGTAAAGAAACATTCGGACGTTTCGCTCTATCCCAAATCAAAAAAGCTAAAGGTCTGAAAAAGAAAATAGTAAATCCTGTTGATAAAGATCGGAAAAATATTTTATCATTTTGCCATATCAATTATGCTCAAGGTTCAATTCCTTTATTGAAATATTTAAAACTTGAAAATATTGAACAAAGTCGATGCGGATTAGTGAAAATTCCAAATATGAAAAATATTTATGGTTTATACTATAGCGAAGAAATGCAATATAATGGGATAATGAAATCCGAAAACTCTAATGATGTTAATCTTAGCTCAATCCCGAAAAAGGAAAAGCAACGAGCAATTCTATATTTCAATAAAGATGGATATTCTGTATATTGCAAAGAATATAAAGAATATTGGGATTTGGTAGAGCATAGAAACGAGAATCGATATCAGAATACTATTAGTAATGGAGAAAATTATGATGCAAAAAATATGATGCACGTTTTTCGTTTATTAGACATAGCAATTGAAATTGGACGAGAGGGAAGAGTCAATGTGAAACGTCCGAATAGAGAATTCTTACTAAGTATTAAATCTGGAGAATTCAAATATGATGAACTACTACGAATGGCAAACGAAAAACAAATTGAAATAGAGCAAGTCTTTCTTAATTCGGACTTACCTGAAACTCCGAAAATTGATAAAATCAATCTCTTAGCTTATCAATTGAGAGAAGAATATTATACTTCAATATACGCCGCTGAATAACAATACAACATTCATATCAATTTTAGATTAGTGCAAAATTGCACTCAATTGATAGAATTGATGACAGAATAAATCCATATAGTGAACTCAAGTAATATACTAGATTAGTGCTAAATTGCACTCAATTGATAGAATTAATACCCAAATCAATTCATATAGTGAACTCAAGTAATATACTAGATTAGTGCTAATTTGCACTCAATTGATAGTATTGATGCAAAATTAAGCCATATAGTGAACTCAAGTAATATACTAGATTAGTGCTAAATTGCACTCAATTGA
>CAZIIZ010000534.1:0-2774 GCA_964539225.1 uncultured Hyphomicrobiales bacterium
TTAAAATCATCTTCATCACGCTAATCAGGTTAATCAACGGTTCAGACAATCTTAATCATCTTAATCAATGGTTCAGACTTTCACTCATCCGATGACTCGCAGTCATCGGATGAGTTGAAGATTAGCTAGATGTGTCACACCTTGGAGGGGTGTCACATCTACATTTTTACTTTATCTCAATCTCACCAATCTTGATTGTTTCTTTATTACCCTTCAATCGCAACATTTTAGTTTCTTTTTTTTCGTTCTCTTTGCCGTAGTTTGTGTAAATATCCAAGAATATTGTTGTGCCTCCGGTTAATTTAGTAGCTCGCGAACCAAAATATTTGCATTCTATTACGTATTTACCCTTCATCGCTGTTTTCAAGAGGAATTCTTCCGGACCATTTCCTCCTGTGAAATCTTTTGGGAGCAATCCGCCTATCTTTGTATTCTTGTATCCATAGTAACATGTTTCATTTCTTGGATCTGTAACCCATAGGTCGATGTCTGTATTGTCTAAATCCCAGCGAAGAACTACTCGTACGTCCAATGGCATCGCAAATATTAATTCGGAATTGAATTTAGTTGTATTTATTTCTTTCGGATGTTGGGCTATCAAAGTATTTAGTTCTGTTAGGGCGGTCATCTCGATACCGAAGAATCGGCTGTCCCATTTGCCAAGTACTACTTTATAATATAAGTCTGCGGCAGTTTGATAATTGCCCATTTCTTCATTGATGATTGCCAAATCTCTAAAGCTTTGCGGTTCTTCGGCACGGATTTCCGCAATGTATTCAAATGCGTTTTTAGCTAATTCATATTTTTTCAAATTCTGCAATTTATATGCTATCAATCTCATGAACTCTTGATTCTCGTCGCCGAGTTCTGCAATGTTTGTAATTACTTCTTCAGCATCTTCTAAATTATCCTTTTGAGTCAATAATTCCGCTACGTCAATATAGTATCCAATTACGTTTGCAAATTTAATCTTATACTCAAAATATTTTTCTCTAAATGCTTCGCCATCCAAAGATTCGAGTTCTGCAAAATATGTTTCAGATGAAGAGTAAGCAGATAAATTCAATTTGTTGTTATTAGTAGCCACCGAATTTTGATTTTGTCTCGGATTGCTTGATAAACTTTCACTAATTTGATCAAATGTAGCATATTCAGGTGATGCTACTGGCATTAAAGGACTGGGATGCCCTCCTGAATTTGTAACAGCTGCTCTTTTTGCCACATCCGTTGTTGAAGATTGTACTCCAGAAGTCGTTCCAACTATTGATGAGATATTATCTCTTGATTGTTGTTGTAATTTAGAACCACTAACTACGGTCGAAGTACTAGTCCTTGATAAATCCACTTTATCGTAATATATAGTTGATTTTTCCATACGCTCAATATTACAAAGAATTATATCTCCAATATTTAGACCCTGTTTATCTTGCAATAAACCGGGATAATTGAATTCTCTACTAAGATAGTTTATTCGTAACGAGAATTTCCCACAAGGAACTCCTGTCATAGAAAAAGTTCCATCGTGCTTGGTCTTTGCCCCACGATTAGTTCCAATTATTCTAATTGATGCTCCGGCAAGTGGACTTAAATCATCCGATATTATTCGACCTTTTATTGAGCCTTCTCCAGTACATTTATTGCTATCTGAAATTGTATTAATAATAGTATTTAAACTATCAATTCGTTTGTTTTGCATCAAGAGAAGTTTACTTACTAATTCTTTATTCTTTTCACGATTTGATTTGTAATTAACAATTTGAGCACTGTCTGCAATGTGTTCCTGTCTCATATTATATATTCTTACACTATCTGCAATGTGTTTATTGATGCTATCAGCTATATGCTTTTGAATACTATCTTTTATAAATATTCCTAAATAATCGGTATCGTACCATTTCTTTCTATTTCGGAAATTATCTATCATTCTTTCTAAATTTAGATTTGCATTTTTTTTCTCATATTTAGTTCTTTCTTCCTCAGCCTTTTTGTCATTTTCTATATATAAGGAGTAAGCTTCGTATAGCACTTTATCGCTTTTCGGTGGTTCTATCTTATATCTATAATAATCCCTAGCGGTTTCTAATACTATCAGCGAAGTATTTTGGCTAACGATATTATATTTCTGACCGATGGCGAGCATTTCTGCTTTGTTCTTTTTAGAATTCTCGGCAAGATTGTCTAATTTCTTTTTTGCCCAAATTCTGGATAAAACGCCGGATTCAACTTTATTGGTTTTGGAATCAATTGTAATCGCTTCTGTTTTCTCAATTTTATTGCCATAACCGAAATTTAATTTGAGCTGTACTTGGTCGGATTTCATTTTTCCGGCGATAGATAAATCCTGAGTTAGATTCTGCGAGCTTCGCGGAAATATTTCTTCCGTTTCTGTCGCATTATTATCAATTGAAATCAGACGATATTGCTTTTCAGTCAATACTTTCAACGCCTGCTCAACTTCAGAATTCAATAAATTTATATATGAACCACCGGAATTATTGGCTATATCGTTTAAGTAAAAGCTATTCGCAGATAGATTTGAATTTATAGTATTTATCGGAGCATTTGATTGAATACTTTTAGAATTTCCTAGCGATGATATTCCATCCGTAAACATCATAATAATATCAGATTTATTTTTGCTCAAATCAATGCAATCAAAATTTGAACCACCGTCGTATCGCACTTTTTCAATTCTTTTAATTAGTTCATCAGCATTGCCATTTGTGATTTTGAATTCTTCTTTAGTTTTTATCTTATAATTGAAAGTAATGAAT
>CAZIIZ010000535.1:0-2771 GCA_964539225.1 uncultured Hyphomicrobiales bacterium
AACAGATTGAATCTTATCATAAAGCATTCTATCAACATCATTATCATACATATTTTTTTCTTCATAAACCGTTTCAAGTTCAGTATGAAATAAACGGAATATAGGATTTTTAAATCGGTCTGCAGTAATTTCCAGGTAATTTTTCAGTTGATTGGATGGGATCTCATCAACATATAAAGTAGATTCCTCACTTGTAAAAGCGTTAGTATTTCTTGTACCTAATATACTTAATAATTTATCATATTCATTGGGAATGGCATATTTTGCAGCAAGTAAAGAAATACTGTCAATCTGACGATAAATTAATTTTCGCTTTGCAAGTATTAGCGAATTCTTCCGGTAACTTGATATTATAATTCGCAATATCACCATCGTCGCAATTATGTTTGTACTGAAATTGCTTGCTGAACCCAGCAAGATTTTTATAAATTACTTTATAAACTGCTTTACTGGACAATTGTACTAAAGTAATATCATATTTACCGTCGATTTCTACTTTTGTTTGATATATTCCGGCATCTTTCATAGAAATAAAGATTAATTCTCCGCCTTGAGCATAATTATTTACTCCACAACTTACTTTCCCACTTAATTGAAATTGGCAAGAATTCGAGCAACATGATTCCGGCAAATCCATAGTAATATTAATCGGTCCAACCGAGTCAGGATTACAAATATGTACTATCTCTTTTTCTAACTGTCCATTTCTTGGTATTCCTTTGCTCTGGAATATCAATTTAATATCGTCGCTACGTTTATCATCTTGTTGTAAACGAATTAAATAGTTTTTCGGTTTTATAACGTCAATTGACTCTTGCTCGAATCCATTTCTCAGTACGATTAATTTTCCCGGAAAATTTAAGGAATCATTCTTACATTTGATTTCCACGTTCAAAACATAATCTAAGCATCGAGGTTTGCAGTCCTTGCACTCTTCTTTAGGAGTGGGCTTAGTAAAATTGTCAAATACAAAATCCGCTCTAATTTTTCTAACGGTGTCGAAATTGCACGGTTGAGCAAAGCAAATTGTGTCTTTCGAAATTAATTTTTCTGAACATACTTGCGATAGTTGATAATAATATTTATTATACCAAGCTACTTTATATTTATATTTCAATTCTTTGCCGATAATTGTATCTATAAGCAACAGCTTGGCATCGTTATTATCTGTCCCATAAATTTGAATTTTAGTTTCCGGATATTTAGCAAGATTTTCGCCTTTGATGAATCCATATAATTCTATGTCGGCACATTGCCGAGTGCAAGGACATTCGTCATAAACCCAGCCGTATAAATCAAATCCGCCATGAGCAATCCCCCAATTTGAGGATGACACTCTGTTGGAAGAGATTAGCAATGAATCGTTGTACATATTTGGACCTAAGTCGTCCCATTCTGTGTTAAATGGATATTCGAGTTTTTCAGGAGTTTTATTATATTTAACTTTTCCGGCTATGATAGTCGGACTAACTTTAATTATATCATAATTATATTTCGACTCAACTAATTGAATATCAGAATTACCATCAGTCGCTCCGGAGAAATAAACCTCAGCAGCACCTTTTCGATAACCTTTTGATGCGAAATAGAGTGTAAAGTCTTTAGCTATATATGGTGTGATTTCGTTTTGGTCAGTATTGATTTTTTTGCCTAATGTTTTCGGTTCGCCCCAAGTACCGTCTTTTTTTCTGAAGCTAATGAACAAATCGGTATGCTTCATTCTCTCAGCACCGACTTCTATTGGTCGATCAGAAGCAAACACAATGAATGAACCATCGGGAGCAATTGCAGGATGCAGGTCATTATAGTCGCCTGAAATTCCGTACTGCATAGCCTTGGGATTTTCCCAATTTCTGATGCTATCGGCATAATTAAAGAATATAGGAACGCTCGGAGTAGCTTGAATAGCTATATCTATGCTTTCTTTTGAATCTTTGTAGTCTCCATTTTTATACAATTCAAAGTTCTTAATATTAGGAGACGAACACAAATATTTATCAATTGCAATTCTGAAAATTCCGATTTTATTTTTTTTATCATTTCGCCGGAAATACAAAGTGTCTTTGTAAGTATAGGGCATAAATTCGTCTAATTTAGAATTTATTTTTGGTCCTAAATTTCTGAATACTTTTCCAGTTGTCCCATTTTGACTATCCAAACAAGCCAACTTCGATTCGGTCAGAGCAATTAGGATAATAAATCCTAAGCATTTTAATATATTCTTACAAACGCTATCCATAGCTAAATCTCCTTATTCTAAATTTTCCCAAAATAAATTATCGGCTAATTAGTCGATAAATTTAGAGTTTTTTACTATTCGGCATAAATGATTTAGATAAGCCGATTTTTTTTCATAAATTTGTATTAAGTTATTTTGTAAAATATTTAAAATAGAATGTTATAATGCTAAAAAGAATGTATTTCTTGATATCCGCTATGTTTATATTATCAACAGCGGCTACGATGGCTCAAAATCAAATTTCAACCGAATCGATTGATTCAGTACAGATGAAATTAGATTTTCAAGCTACTCCAAATGCACCAAGACCGATAGTAAATACTTGTGGGTATTATAAATTTATACCACGTGATACTATGCTCTATACGGTACAGTCTCACGATAGTATAGCAATAGATTATGGGAAACCTTTGCTTAAATCCAGGCATGAAATACTTAGAGTAATTTGCGATTCAGTAGGTCCGATAAACAATCACTATTATATGAATCTTTCCGTAATCGATTTTGAAGCTGAAGAATTTGAATTAGATTC
>CAZIIZ010000536.1:0-2766 GCA_964539225.1 uncultured Hyphomicrobiales bacterium
ATTTCTTTTTCAATCCTGCTTGCTTGCATATCTCATTAGCTGTAATTCTGTCAAAGATATTATGGCGTTTTACTGGGATTACTTTTTCGCCGTTAGTATAAATGGAATGATTCCCGCCTTCGCGAAGTAAATAAAACCCGAAAAGCTGGAGATATTTGATTAAATCTTTCCGCTTAACCGACATATTCCGATTCCATTACTAATGGTTCTAAATATGTTTGTCGAAATGGTATAGACTTTCCCAATTGCTTATACGCTAAAATCATTTCCGACAAAGCATCTTTGAGCATTTCTCTGCACTCAGCCATAGTATCAGCTTCGGTGATAACTTCGGGCCATTCGATTAATTGCCCCATGAATCCGTTGTCGAGTTTAGTAAAAGTTGCGGTATAATTCATTGCAAGTATTCCTATTTATTTCTTAACACATACACGATTTAAACGATTTCGCATTTCAAATATTTTAACAGGCAATCTCAAAGGCAACGCCGAAAATCAAATATACTCTGACTCCAAATATTCCGCCCCACAGCCTAAAGTTTGGTTTGGGCTGTGGGGGAATGATTATGTGTTAATTGGTCAGAGTTTCAGTTAATATTCAGAATTGTTGGAACACTTGCTTGCCGATAAAAATAATAATTACCGAGGTATATATAATGATTTATTTTCTACTTGTCTTGAATTAAAATTCAACTTTTTGAGAATGCTTCATTAAAGCAGATTTTTCTTCTTCAGTAAACCAATAATTTCGTAAATCTAAAAATCCATTAAAATTTAGATTTAGTATCTCTCGTGGTGGTGAATAATCAAAATATTTCTGACTTTGAAACAAAAATTTCAAAGGAAATTCGTATATTTTCTCTATTTCCTCAATTGATTTAGATGAATCAATCAATGTACGATTATTAAAAGAAAGATTTATCCAATATATCCTCGATGTAGTATCAGAAAAATATTCCAAACTATCAATAAAGTTGCCTCGAAGATTTATATGAATTTCTGCATCAGGGTCTTTTGACCATATATTTTTAAATTTTTCAAAAGGAAATTTCCTCAAGCAATTAGAGGTTAAATCGAGCGTGGTAATATTTCTCATTTCTTCAAATTTGGCAGGAATTGATTCAATTAAATTATAATGCAAAACGATATCAGTTAAATACTTCATATTACAAATATTATCCATATTCGTAATTTTGTTCTGAGTAAAGTCAACAAACTCAAGTTTCATTTTTGATAGAAAATCCGGAATAGTTGTTAGATCACAGTTCATAAAACATATCCCTCTCAAATTTTTCAATTTAATAATATTCTCAGGTATAGTTTTAATTTTGCAATCTTCAATCTCCAAATATTCAAATTTCTCGCATTTCGTCAATAATTCGATTAGCGAGTCAATATTTTTCAAACTTTTACTCGAATATATGTAATTAATTAATTCCGGGCAGTTTTGTACAAATAAAGGAATCAAATCATTCGGTACGTTGACCAGTAAAAGTTCTTTAAGATTCGGTAATCTAATATCGGTATCAATTCGAATATTTCTACAATCAAGGATTCTAATTGTTTCCAAGTCAGATAATTTCGAAAGTCTATTATCAATTATTGAAATATTCGATTTATTGAATTCCAAATTATTCACTTTTTTACAAAGAAAAAATTCATTTGGTAATTCAGAAATATCAGTATTTTCGATAGACAATTCTTTTAATTTCGGGAATTTATACAAATTTCTAAGTAAGGTATCTATTGAAGCATTACACTCTGATATAATAATTCTTTCTACATTAATTAAGGAAGAGAACTCCTTTGGAAAGCCAGTTAAATTAGTGTTTCTAAATAATAGATATTCAACATCAATTGATTGTTTTAATTCTGGTTCATTTTCGTTTAGAGTCATACCCGACAAATCTAATTCTGTATCATGTAATTGATATTGGAATCGTGGCAAATTGCTATTTATGCTATCTGGAGACTGAGCGAAGATAGGTGATGTAATAGCGACAATACTAATTAGTAATCCTATTAATATATGAATTCTACTTCTTTTTTTCATTTTTGAGTTGGGTTTTAACAATTAGTAATTTTAGAAATATTAAGCACTTATTTAGTATGATAAATCTCAATAACTTTACAATCTTTTTTAGAAATATTAATATATGGTACTCCACCGTCGTATCCATTTGGTACACTACCTTCAACTTCCCAATATTTGTTTTGTATTAATTTAGCTTTCAGTTGCATTTTTGACTTTAAATCTTTGCCGTAGTGTATCTTAAAAATGGCTGTAACAATTTCAATTGCTGCTTGTTCGTTCGGGATAACGCTTTCAACTAAAAATTTTGATGACTCATTACTTATACCAATTTGATTTATACCAAATAAAAAGCAAAAAGTTATTAATACAAAATAATTTTTCATAGTATAAGAATTCTAAATAGTTTTTGATATAAACAGTAAATTAAGTTGTAAGCTAAAAAGCAGAAGTTAATATCTCAAAACTCTCTCGCTTTAAATCCGACATCAAGATTTAGCTCGGCGATATTATCGCTGATAGAGATGAAGTAGAATCCGGTTTTGAGTACTTCTTTGCGAGTTTCTTCTGAATAAGAAGTGGCGGCTACTGCTCCGAATATTTTCTTGGTGCTATGTTCGGGAAAGTTTTTTCTGAATGCTTCTATTGTATTTTGTAATTGCTTAATAACTTTACTTTTTAGATGAAGATCGGAAGAGCACACGTCTGAACTCCAGTCACGAATTCGTATCTCGT
>CAZIIZ010000537.1:0-2763 GCA_964539225.1 uncultured Hyphomicrobiales bacterium
TCGGGCATGAAAGCATTTGTTTCTGGTGCTAATAGTACTGGTGCTAGTAGTCTATAATCAACATGTCTGACACTGCTCCAACTTGATACGGCTATTCCTTGTTGAGCCCTTACTCGCCAATAGAATGTTGTATTAACTGGCAGTGAACTAACAATACGAGTAGTATCTACAATTGTATCACAAATTACATTTGAGAAAGTATTATCTAATGCGAATTGTATATTAAACTTCGTAATTTCCGGATTTAATATAGTCCAACTAAAAATTGAATTTAACGATACACTATTTCCATCATTAGGACTTTGTAATACTGGTATTGGCATTGAGATTCCATAATGTTTATATAGTGTCCAATTTGAAGTATCCGTTTCAAAAGTTGACCGCACTCTCCAAAAAATAGTTGAGTTATTAGGCATTTCGCATGTAATATTAGACGACAAAAGTATTGAATCAAGGATACAACTCTGAGAGAGAGTATCAGTCTTAAATTGTACTTGATAATTAGTAGTTACATCATTTGTTGTCCAATTATATGTTGCAATTGGTTGTTTACTAAAGAAAGAAGGTAATACCGGAGTCGCTAATTTTACGTTAAATGCTACAATATTTGACCAATATGAAGTATCAGAATCGAGTTTAGCTCTTACTCTGAAATAAGTGAGTCCAACATTATGAAGTATCTTAGCCAATGAAGTAGTGTTGACGGTAGTATCGCAAACTATATTACTAAATAAACTATCTAATGCTAGCTGAACTCGATATTCGGTTGCTACGCAAGATGAAGAATTCCATAAGTAAGTATAATTATGGGTTACAATACTATTTTTAACTGGAGACGTAATCACTGGTATTTGTAGGACAATATTAACGCATTGAAATCTAGACCAATTTGAATAATCTGTTCCATGTTTGGATCTAACTCTCCAATAAAGTTTACTATTATTCGGCAATGTTTTAATTAAATTGGTGGTATCTGTGGTACCAGTACTAATAATATTTGTAAACAAACTATCTAAAGCAAATTGTAAGTCAAAACCACTTGCTAAATATGAAGATGTCCAAGAAAATGAAGTTGTTGGTTTAATAGTTCCATTATTTACAGGTGAAGCCAGAACAGGTATTGGTATTGCAGTGTTTAACGCATTAATTGAAGACCATTTTGAGGTATCGGCTCCATTAAATGCCTTAACCCTCCAATATATTCTCGAATTGTTTGGTGCTACAAATACCGCTCTAGTAAAGCTTGTAATTGTATCTGCAATAATATTTGTAAAATTTGTATCCAATGCAATCTGAAGATTATAAGAAAGCCCGATACTGACCATGTGCCAAGACAATTCATTGCCCCCTGACAAAACAGTTGAATTATTAAATGGTTTATTCAAATAGGGTGCAGATATATTCGAAGTACTAACACAATGAAATTTCACATTAGGTAAATATGTAGATGTATTCAGTGTTGTTGCTTGAGCACTTTTGCCCACACCGTATCGATACCTTGCCAAATTAGTGATAGTGGGGAAATAATGCGGACACTTTACCGTTGAAGACAAACCGCTTAGGTTCTCATTCAATACTAATACTTGTAAGTTATCAGATCCATTATAATTAAAAGGAATATCAAAATTGATATTCATCCATCCTGAAGTTGCGTAATTCGGAAAATTTCCAGAATAAACCAAAGTATAATCAGCTAAAGAATAATTGCCAGAAACCGCAATTGAATCGCTTGTGTGCCGCAAATATATTTTAACGTTTGCTATTTGAATAATATCAGAACCGAATTGTTTACAATATGCCATAGAAGTTAATTGACGTGCTGAACCCATTTCGTTTGCTAAGTATATAGATTCATGAGCCGAATATAAGTTAGACCTATCAATCGGCGAGAAATAATAATAATTCCCTAATAGATTAACTCCGATTGTATTTTCACAATTATTTGTGATAAAACTCCGCACTTGACTCCAATTACTTGTATCAATTCCTTTACTAGCTTTTACACGCCAATAGTAGTGAGTATCATTCTGTAGTCCAGATGTTAAAACAATACTGGTATCTGTCAAAATCTGCGAGTTAAGAATGTTGACAAATGAACTGTCTGTCGAGATTTGAGTTTGATATGTTACTAATGAATCACGTTTGTACCAACTTAGTTTTAATATGTCATTTGCACTAATATAGGCATCAGCCGATGGATTTTTGAGAACTGGATTATAAACAATTGGGCGTGTAGTGAAACTCCATATTTGACTCCAATTACTGGTATCAGTAGAGTTGAACGCACGAACCCGCCAATAGTATTGTGTATTAGTACTTACTAGATTAAATATTTTAAATGTATCAGTTGCAATTTGCGATTGAGAGTTATTTATAAATAAACTATCAGTTGAGATTTGAGCTTGGTAATTAACCAAAGAATCTTTTTTATTCCAAATCAATTTAAAAGTAGGATTTGCATTGGATACGACAACCCAAGAGTTGTTAATTGGAGACTTGAGCGGTAGAGTGTAGATCCGCGGACGTGTAGTAAATCTTCGAATATTACTCCAAGCACTTGAATCAATGGCATTAAAAGCTTTGACTCTCCAATAATAATTAGTACTGCATGCTAAACCTGATAATTGCAAACTACTGTCAGCAATAATAACTTGATTAACAATACAATTTGTAAATAAATTATCTGTAGCTACCTCTAATTTGTATGAAGTCGCTGTTTTAATTTTATTCCAATTTAGTTTTAGAGCGTAATTAACATTCTCG
>CAZIIZ010000538.1:0-2762 GCA_964539225.1 uncultured Hyphomicrobiales bacterium
CCTTTAGAAATTCTGTCCACGTACTCAGCCGCTACATTTAATGGTCCAATTACAGAATCTAAGGTATTATTCACGCCTTGAACGATTTTACGGAAGTCTCCATTGTGTTTTGTAGCATCAGCTCTAGTATCGAGTTTTCCATCTACCGCCGCTTTTGCAAGCATAGCAGCATCATCGACTAATAATCGAACAGAAGTGATGCATTGATTCAAGTTCATCTTGATTTCGTTGAAATCGCCATTGTAATTGTCAGTAATTTGCGGAGGAATATCGCCTTTAGAAATTCTGTCCACGTACTCAGCCGCTACATTTAATGGTCCAATTACAGCATCAAGTGTATTATTCACGCCTAATACTATTTTACGGAAGTCTCCATTATGTTTAGTTGCATTAGCTCTTGTGTCTAATTTACCATCTACCGCCGCTTTTGCAAGCATTGCTGCATCATCAACTAGGGATTGAACAGCAGTAATGCACTGATTCAAGTTCATCTTGATTTCGTTGAAATCGCCATTGTAATTGTCAGTAATCTGCGGAGGAATATCGCCTTTAGAAATTCTATCAACATATTCGGCAGCTACATTTAAAGGTCCAATAACTGCATCTAATGTGTTATTTACTCCTTGGACGATTTTACGGAAATCGCCTTGATGTTTGCTTGCATCGGCTCTTGCGTCAAGTTTACCTTCTATTGCAGCTTTCGCTAAGATCCCTGAATCATTGATAAGCAATTGTACAGCACTGATACATTGGTTTACATTCATTTTGATTTCGTTGAAATCGCCTTTATATTCGTCAGTTATCTGCGGAGGCATATCGCCTTTTGATATTCTGTCTATATATTCAGCTGCTACGTTTAATGGACCGATTACAGCATCAAGGGTTTTATTAATTCCTACCACAATCTCACGGAATTCAAAATTGATTTGCTCCGGATTGCCCCTCGTATCTAATTTACCGTTTATAGCAGCATCAACTAATCTGCGAGTTTCAACGATAATAGAATGGATAATTTTCTGAATATCGCGAGCTATTGTCCAGCCAAGAAGTATGGCTAATAGAACACCAATACCCATGACGAGCATCATGGTATTATTGGCTGAATTCGCTATTTCTGTATTTTCTATTGAACATTCTTTGGCTAATCTTAATTTTTGATTCTGAGTAGAATCAAGTGCAGCTTGAAATTCTTTTGTAACCAATAGTGCATCATTGGTACGCATAAATTCAAGAATCTCGGGGAGCTTCGTCCCGGTTTGCACTAATTGCATAATTTTTCTATTGAATTCTATATAATTTTCTTTACTCGTTTTTAGTGTTTTGTAGGAATTCTTGCCAAATTCGGTCATTAGAGTTTTTTCATAAGATGAAGCGGTAGTGTCAAAAGCAGTACTCAGCTCAAAAAATCTATCTTGATACTTTTTTTGCTCATCAGGAGTCTGCGACAACACCATGTCTCTTATATTTACTCTCATCCTTTGGTATAAGGACGTTAAATCAATCACTTGCCCTAAAGGTACAGTCATCCTTTCATACAGTTTTGTATCGGCATTGTCGATTGCTTTTATATCTGTTATCCCGATATATCCTACTACTCCGGCAATAATCGCCACAATAATAAAACCGGACAACAGTTTCATTTTAATACTTACATTATTTAACATAATATAAACCTTCTTAAATTTAACATTAATTTAATTATTTAATTTCTAAAATCTTATTCAAATCATCTGTTTCTACAGCAGTAAGTACCTTATGCAAATCAAGAAGTATTAAAAGTCTGTCTTGTACTTTAGCGACGGCAGTTATATAATCGGTTTTGGCTCCCGTCATCATAGTCGGTGGTGGCTCGATAGTATCTTTAGATATTCTTAATACTTCGCTTACACTATCGACTACAAATCCTATAACTTTATTGGTTAGCTCTACTACTATAAATCGGGTACTTCTGTCCCATTGTAAGAATGGCATTCCGAGACGCTTGCGGAGATTAATTAGAGGAATCACCTTGCCTCGCAAATTAATTATTCCTTCGACAAAATCAGGAGCATTCGGCACGGCAGTAATCTCAATCATCCGGTTAATCCCTTGAATATTAAGAATATCCACTGCAAACTCTTCTTCGCCTAGGAAGAACGTTACCAATTGGAGAATATCGTCGAAATGCTTATTGCTGATAGCAGAATCTTTGATTTCTAAACTCATGTTTAATCCCTTATTCGTTCCTGAAAATAATCATTTTATTTTAACACATACTATATTTGTTAAAATATAACATTTATTTTAAATATCCAAGTAATTTATTTTGTTTTGAAATATTTGCTAATTAATTTATAATTCTAAGCATTGCTAAGACTAGCTAATCTATCTTTTCACTCTTCTGTTGGGACTGTGTCATAAGTATTGAATTAGTTAAAATCGTCTTGCTGAGCGTAGCGAAGCATCCACTAATATCATTTCCTGTTTGAAGATTAGATATTGAACATACTATACAAACAGTTTTAGCCGTAAGAAGGGTGAGTACATTCTTATTTGATATAGGAAATGAAATAATATCAATGAGTTACAGAAGATTGGATTCTTCAATTCGTTCAGAATGACTACTTATGGAACAGCCCCCGTCATTAATCGCAAAAACCGCCGAATTCATTCCAGAATCGGGCGGCTTTTGAGTAAAAAAGAGGAATGGATTATAGGCTTATTTTAACTTCGCTTTCGCCTTGAGCAAAATTGACTTTGCGAACCTCCGAGATTATATTATT
>CAZIIZ010000539.1:0-2760 GCA_964539225.1 uncultured Hyphomicrobiales bacterium
TGTTACTGGTGGGTTTGATTTGCAATATGTCCTTTTAGAAAAATCAGCAAACGGTATCGGCAAATTAGTAATGCCCGGAGAGAACTATTTCCGTACAGAACAATATGTTCAGAAAAATGGTGGAAAATTATTTATTGGTAGTGCTAATGGTATTACGGATTTAGCATATAATGCTACAGCAACTACTCAAGGTAATATCCGCAGACTATCAGCTACATCAATCATTAACTACGATTTGAATGATTTAGGGCTAAATAGTTACGGGTATATGGGTTCAGGAGCTGTTTTACAAGCTACTGGAGCTGGATTACCTGCTAAAGTAGCTTCATTAGAAATAAATTATACAGGCTCGAATTATGTTAATTTGACAAATAATAGCAACTTGATTATCACGGATAGCATATTATTCAAAAGTGGTACATTGAGGAATAGTTTGTCTGCTAACACTATATCAATAAAAGGCGATATAATAAATAATTCTACCGGGCAAGGATTTAATTCCGGCTCAACGGCAGCTATAATATTAGACAGTACAAATAATCAGAAGATTCGTGGAACAGCAACAGAAACAGCTTTCCCATCGACTATTACAATTAATAAGTCCAAAGATTCGATTAGGGCTAATCAGAATGTACGATTTAGTTCAGTAGTCGATTTCCAATCGAATACAGTGTTTAATTTATCGGATACTTATACAGCTACTTTTGGAGCTGGGGCTTCGATAAATAATATTGGTACTTTCGGTTTAAATAAATTATTCAAAGTAAGTGGTGGACCGAATACTGCAAAAGTTCGCAAGGAATATACTGCCGGAACTTCGTCTCCTGCATTTACCTTCCCAATTGGTGAAGATTCATTGGGGCTCAGAGCCATTCGCTATGGTGAAGCATTTGTTACGCTTACTACTCAGACTTTTGCATCGGGAAATTATCTTGAATTATCGTTGCGTTCGCTATATCCTCACGCAAATGCTATAGGCACTACTCCGAATATGCTCGGTAAATATTGGAGTATAAATACTTCGGGTATTACTCTTGGTGCTGGTTCTACATCTATGCGTTTGCGTTACAATGATGCAGAAGTGCGAGGCAATATCTTGAATTATCGTCCTGCATTATATCGCCGATTAGACGCTGGCGGAACTAATAACGTAGGAGTGCCTTCTTTAGATCCGGGATGGTCTTTTGAATTATTTGGAGCTTCTCCTTTGCAAATTGATACTACGAATAAATATATTATTGTAACTAATGCTTTAACATTGCCGAATCATGATTGGACTTCGGGCGATCCTACTGCATTCGAGCAAGGCAAAACATTTTGGAGTATAGCTTCCGGCAATTGGAGCAGCCCGAATTCGTGGACTAACTATAATAATGGCGGTCTTCCGCATTCAAGTACTGTTCCTGCACTGAATTCGCCTGGATTTTTCAAGAGCGATAAAGTAATTATTGGAGCAGCTCATACAATTAGCTACGACAAGACTCCGAGAAATTCCATTGATTCGTTAGGAGTGGGAGTTTCTACTCCATCAACAACACCGGAATTACGATTTATAAGCACGACAAGTTTGAATAAATCATTGACTGTAAAAGGCAATGTTGCCATTGGAACTACCGGTTTAATTTCTAAGGAAAATACATCTGGAGCGAGTATTGATACGCTCTACATAACTCGTAATTTAGAAAATCTGGGTACTACTGCTGGGCGTGGTATATTATTCCATCCTAATATAGGAAGAAATATTCGATTAGAATTTAATGGAGCTGAACATTCTTATATCAAAGGCGAAGGAATTTATACTTCAATAGGCACTGTCAGAGAATTTAAAAAGGATTCGTCTTGGAATTTATATAATCAATCGCAAACTTTCTCGAATCAATTCACTACGGCGGTTACTACTATTCCTACAGTTGATTTTAAATTAGATGCCGGAATGTATTATCATGATAATATCGCAAATATTACTTTATCGACTGATTTAGATGGAGATGTGTTCCTTGGAGATTTGGTTGGGCTAAATATCCAAAGGGGCAATGTTATTTATAAAGATGGATTAATTTGCGGTCAAAATGCTTCCGTTTGGCTAACTGGTGGAAATCTAACAATTGGCAATGCTAAAAATGAAAACTTCCAGTACGAAAGTACAACTATAATAGACATACAGAACGTAAGTAAATTGATGGTAGCCGGAGCTATGCGTCGTCGATTCCTTACTTCAAACGTTAACTTTAGATTGAAGGACAATGCACAAATTGAAGTAATGAGCAAAGGAGCTACTACTAACTCATCAGAACGACGTGCTGCTTTTGACTTCGGAGAGTCAAGTTCTTTATTTACCATGACCGGAGGCAAAGTAATTATTTATCGACCAATGGATACAAGCGTTACAAGCGAGAAAGATCCAGATTATTATGTAAATACAGCCAGATATACTGTTACAGGCGGTATTGTGCAGTTCGGACATAAAGATACTGTGATTACAGGAGCGAAACCATTCAGTTTAATAGCTTCTACTCCATTCTGGGATCTCGATTTGCAGAATACTTATTCGAATAATTTATACTTGAGTAGCCCAATTATAACAGTATTGAATGATTTGAATGTAAATAATCTAGCCATATTGAATCAAAATGGAAATACTTTAAATATCGGTGGTGATTTAATTCTAAGTGGTTTGTATAAAGCTGGTGATATTGGTACTCGTAGAGTATCATTCTTCGGAAATAGCAATAATGTACCTCCGACCAAACAGCTACAAAC
>CAZIIZ010000540.1:0-2754 GCA_964539225.1 uncultured Hyphomicrobiales bacterium
CATCCACTCGAAGACTCGTTCCGCAGGAATGACAACCCAGAAAGATGTGTATAATTGTTAGCATTAATAGTGTCATTCCGGTTTTGTAAGTCTTCGAGCAAATACCGGAATCTGAGAGTTCATTGTTTTAGGATAGATAATAGTTCTCTCGTATTATCAAGTATTTAGATTCCTGCATCCACTCGAAGACTCGTTCCGCAGGAATGACAACCCTAAAATATGTGTATAACAGTTAGCTTATTTGGGACAATCCCGACAAAAATCATATTTTATTTTCGAATGCAACTTGCATTTTAGAAACTATTCCATCCGATTTCATCCAATTCGCATAATACAGAATTTAGATAATTAAACACTACTTTGTTCGGCTCAGTATCAGTCGGAGCTAATGCGAATTCGATAACCTTATCGCCGGTAATATAAGCCCGTGTTGCAGTCGTTTTTTTATCATCATCGATTAAAGCAATAGGAATCAGCATTTTGAAATCTGCCGGAACGTTTTCCTGCTTAACCTTGAATTTAGTAACGTACTTTCCGTCTATTTTTTCAGTTTTATAAGCATAAGAATACTTAGGAATATCATTAGTATTCAGCCATTGCTCGAAGAACCAGCTAAAGTCAAATTTAGTATTTTTCTCTACGCAATCTCGGAAATCCTGAGTAGTTACTTCTTTGCCCTTATAAGTACTGAAGAAATCTCGCAAAGTAGTTACAAATACATCTTCATTCATAGTATTCAAATCCAACATCATATTGCGTAGCATGTGAAATACCCAAGTGGATTTTAATTTAATAATATCCCAATACTCATTGCTATTTCGATAACCAATGGAAATAATTCCTGTTTTTTTACTTTTCGAAAATAGAGTAATTGTTTGTGCTATAATATCTTTTGAAAATTTTTCCAAGGAACAATAGAATTGAACAGAATCCTTTTGAATAGATTGTTGATAAAGAAGAGCAGTATATCCACAAATTCCCGTTTCAAGCCATACCTCCCGATAAGAAGCAGTATTCAAAACAGATTGCCACCATAAATCCGCTATAGAATATGGATGAATAAATGCAAACCCCTGAGACGCATTACCGTTGCCGGAAGTTACACACACCTTTTTATCCGGCAATTCACCAAATAAAAAAGTTGAGAACTCGAAAATATTCATGCAAGATGCGATTTCATCCTTTGTCCATTTGTGCCAAGTCCAAATATTGAAGTCATTACCAGTTTTAGTTCTGACAGTGGTAGAATCGGCTCCAGAAACATTAATATAAGTAGTCCTGTACACTGGGATTGAAGTAACCCATCTGGAAATATATTCTCCATTCTCTTTTGTCTTTGCTAATTCGTCTCCTACAAATCTTAAGATTAAATTACTATCAGCAGATCTGGCAGTTGTTTCATAAATTGATTTCATTCCATTTCCAAATTTCGGATACCAATCGCCTCCAGCAAATTCGAAATAAGTACCTTTGGCACTAGCATATTTAATATCTAATTTGAAAGTATCGCCCGCAGAATAAGATTTAGGCAATTTAATATATATGCTAGAATACAAATAATCCATAAAGTAATATGCTTTTTCGCCATTAACTCTTAAATCAGCAACATCACATTTTGTAAACAATCTTGTAACTATCCAAGTGCCAGTTTCTTTTAGTGCTTTTAATTCTACGTTTGTAGTAAATATCGGATTATTCTTAGGACTAAACTTAATATCAATTTTATATTTTAAAGGCTGAACATAATTATCATCATGTTTAGCTTTTACTATTCTTCCTTCCGCATCTTTCGGATAGAACTGATTTATCAATTCAGAGTAAGAACCAAAAGTATGAGGCATAGCTCGATGCAATAATACGGGTTCAATAAGATTAGGAACGATTTCGTAAATTAGCGGATCGTCAATGTCTTTGCATTTTATAACATGATAAGAATAATTATTATTCTCGGCATCGAGAATCGCTTTAGCGATATCGCCATTGACTACATTTTGATTGATAGTTAAATTAGCAAATTTCAATACTCCTAATGGTGATTCCGGCAGCTCTTTTTTAGAATTTGTATCGACTCCCGCTTCCATAATTTGTTTATGCAAATCACTGGCAGAAAACACAAGCACCCATTCAATTGGAGAATTAATTGCCTCGCGTTGATAATATCTCTTCAATTGACATTTCTCGGCACGGTCAGGAATATTGAATTCGAAATTGCCTGTTCCGACGAACAGCCCGCCATACGTACGACCGTTCAGAGCAGTTAAAGGATAATAAACGCCATCCTCCATAAAAATTTCTGCATAATTTAAAGGCAGGATGAAACTTTGAATTTTTTTAGCATGAGGTTTATCGTAACCGATATTTTTGAAATCTTTCAAGAAAGTTTCGTAATCATTATAGGGCTGTGCAGAATACAAACTCATCCCTAATAGAATAAACATCATAAAACGCAATAGTGTCTTGATAATCATACTACACCAAATATTAATAATTAAAAAAATGAACATTTTGAATTCGCAAATTAATCATATTTTACTCTAAACATTCTGTAAAATTAAATAAAATGCTAAAATTTATATTGATTTAATATTTCAGCATTTTATTAGTAAGCAATAATTTTTACTTAGAAACTATTCCATCCGATTTCATCCAATTCGCATAATACGGAATTTAGATAATTAAATACCACTTTGTCCGGCTCGGTATCAGTCGGAGCTAATGCGAATTCGATAACCTTATCGCCGGTAATATAAGCCC
>CAZIIZ010000541.1:0-2753 GCA_964539225.1 uncultured Hyphomicrobiales bacterium
AATTCTCGATACCGACAATCCGAGTTTATTGGCTTCTGTTAAATCGCTCTTTACACGAGAAGCAAAAAAAGATTTTTGGACGAATCTGACCGAAGAGCATAAAAATGAAATCTTGATGGGAATCGACGATATGGAAAACGGTCGAATATGTGATTATGAGGAATTTATCGGAAAGCATAGATAATGCGGCGGATAGTTTCGCACTTGTCTTTTAACCTTAGTATAATAATTCCACCTTTTTTTACTCTTAACCTTATTTAATACTTGCACTATTGCCTTGCTCTAAATAAAGAAATAAGGTTTTGCGTGCTTGTGTTATTTTTTCTACTAAGGTTAGAATTGAAGAATAAGGTATCAAGAGCCAAGATGTCCTACATCTCGCAGATGTAGGACATCTGAAAAACTAATTATCTGATAATAAACAACAATAATTACTTGCAATTAATTCTGAATTTAAGTAATTTGCAGACTAAGTTATAATAAACTAATTGCTGAATATAAAATATGCAAATCAAACCAGTTACCAAAGCAAATATACCAGAATATCCTACTGCCAGCGAGATAGATATTCCCAAAGTGCTGAATGCCTCCAAACCCAAAAAATGGAAACGCAATGCTGCGATTGGTGCGGTGATGGTGGGGATGATTGGGAGCGTAAACTCTTGTAAATATATTCATACTGATAAAAAAGAAAGTTATCCTTTAGACAGTATAGCATTAATAGCTCCATTGTTCAAACATGGTGATGGTGTAGGTGCTTTCGGTTGTATTGTAGTCGCTCCACCAGTATTTCTGAGTGAATCTCAAATGTTAGATGTAGTAGAAAGCGAATTAGAAGATTTAGACATGAGTATCAATAAAAATTATAATGATTCACAATACGTGTCAATAACTTCCAAGCGACCCAAAAAAGATTTCCGTTCTTTTTCTACTAATTCCATCGAAAGATATGAAGATACTTTAGTAACAAAACAAATTCCTTATGATTTATTAATTGATTCTAGCAATATTGGTATAATAATTATATCAGAAAATAAATATAAAAATTATGGAGACAAAACTTACGGAAGCACTGTTGAGTGCATTGCTCCAAGCAACTTAGCTTCAAATATTTTAAAGAACAATAAGAATTTTAATAAATCGTTTGTTTTGTTTTATGATCCTGCTGAAAAAAAAGCTTTAGAACGAGACGAGGAGAATCAATTGTTTCCAACCTCGAAATCTACAATTGAAAACAAATCAAAGGAAAAACTTCGAGAGCAAGTTCGAGATTTTGTGAAATGGTTCGAAGCAAATAAATATAAAAAGATTAGGAAATAATAAATGCAAATCAAACCAGTAACCAAAGCAAATAATCCGGAATATCCTACTGCCAGCGAGATAGATATTCCCAAGGTGCTGAATGCCTCCAAACCTAACAAATGGAAACGCAATGCTGTGATTGGAGCCGTGATGTTGGGGATGGCATTTGGTACTGTAGGATGTGAAAGAAAAAGAGCTTCGTATGAAGTTGTTAAAAATAAAGCTAAAATTGATTTTCTCTTAGTTTGGAGCAAAAAAGGTACATTATCTAATACTGGAACTGATAGAGATATTGGAGAAATGGCTGGCGTTATTTCTATTCCTAAAAGAAGTTTGACAGAGTCTGAAGCCATGGAAACAATACTTCAAAAGCTTAATCAAAATGGGATAGTAATGGATACTACATTTTCTAATCAGAGAACTGATAGTATTATATTGCAACGTAATATGCCTTTTAATCCCTTGGCTGAGTATTATCCTATCAAATGGAAAATTGATAATTATAAATATTATCTTAGGCAATTAAAACCAAATCAACCTGTTGTTCCAGATAATTTCTATTTAGCAAATGTAGTAACCGATGCTATTAATTGTAAAAAAAGGCTTGCAGTTGTATTTTTTTCCGAAAATGATAGAAGACTCTTAAAAGATCCGCTGTTAGATGAGATTTTCTTTTATAGTAAAAAGAAGATTCTCAATCATAGAATGAACGTGTCGTTAAATTTAAAAAGCAATGAGTATTGTTTTGCTGTTTTTTATCCACCATCAAGAATACCGTTCACAGAATCAGAAGAATTACATATTAAATATTCCAAAGACTCACTCCGAGCTCAAGTTAGAGACTTTTTAGCTTGGTATAAAGAAAATAAAGGGAAGAAATAAATTATGCACTTTACATTACATTTAACTACAGATTGCAATTATCGCTGTAGATATTGCTATACGCCGACGGATAAACCTCAACATATAGAAATGGACGAAAGCAGAATCGACGATATTATTCGCTTCGCCGTATCGGACGGAAGCGGGAATATCGGCATGATATTTTTCGGTGGCGAGCCGCTACTGAAAAAAGATTTAATCTATTACGCCGTTCGCAGATGCCGAGAGGAAGAAGCCAAAGCCGAGAATAAATTTCATTTCTATTTTAAAATCACTACAAATGGATATTATTTAGACGAGGAATTCCTGAAATTTGCGAAGGAACATTCCATCAGCATCGGCTTGAGTATAGACGGAATTGCCGAAGCTCACAATATCAATCGCAAGTGCATCACGGGCGAAGATACCTTCGAGATACTCAATTCCAAACTCGACATGATATTGAAATATCAACCATACACGAATGCTATGATGGTGATTTCGCCGAACAATGTGCAGCATTATTCCGAGTCGGTTAAATTTTTAGTAGAGCGTGGATTCCGCTATATAATTGCTTCGCTGAATTATGC
>CAZIIZ010000542.1:0-2747 GCA_964539225.1 uncultured Hyphomicrobiales bacterium
AGAAAATTCATGAATTTTCTCTACAATGACTAAAGATATTCTCATTATCCTTTTTGGGGAGATTTAGGGAGTCGTGTCATTAGGAGCGTAGCGAAGAATCCAAAATCTTGTAAGTCTGCAAGAAATATGGATACTTCGCTACGCTCAGTATGACGATATTTGTATTTATTATACTTATGGGACAGCCACGTCTGACGAACCTAATGTCTATTAGAAAGTCTGAACCATTGATTAAGCTGATTAGACTGATTCAGCTGATTAAGAGAAGAAAATATTTCTAATATCATATAAATCACAGTTCAGACTATGTCTCAGCAGATTATTTTGATTTACTGTATTAGTTAATTGCAAATATTCTATAACTCACTGATAAATTTATCTGTCGCTCCGACTCGGCTACGTACATAGTCGCCGGATTCTTTGGCTAATTTGTTATAATATGCTTTGTCGGAAATAATCTTTTTCAGCCAAGTATATAGTTCATTATCGTTTTTGACTATATTCAGCACTCCAATTTTTTCTAATTCTACTGCATCGGGCGAATTCTGCATTTTCGGTCCGCACGATAATGGAAGAGCATAGCCGGCAGGCTCGGTAACTGAATGAATGCCCACTCCGAAAGCTCCGCCAATATATGCAATATTAGCATTAGCATAAATTCGTAATAATTTACCTATACTATCTACTATTATAGCAGTTTGCTTATTCGCAATAGCTTCGGAGTACTTACTTGGATTAATTTCGAATTCACTTAGCAAAACGAAATCAGAACATTTCTCGGAAAGTATTTTTAAATGCTCGGGAGTTGGTTCGTGCGGCACAATAATAAGGGAAATCTTTCTGCCAGATTCGGAGTTGATTCTATTAACTGCTGTAATTATCAGGTTCTCGTCAGCTCCCCAAGAGCTTCCGGCTACTAATACTAAATTATTTCCAAAAATTCGCTTGTCGAAAAGTGGATTATTTTTGTTAGCATTTACACGCTCCATAATTCTATCGAATCGGGTGTCCGGCAATATACGAACAAAGTTGTGCCTTACTACTTTCGTAAAATATTTAATTTCGCTGTCGTTCATCACGAATATTTTATCAAACAAATTGAATGCTTTGCGGTAATAAAAATTCAAATATTCTGAGCCGGGTTTGCTGGCATTTACTAAATAAGTAGGAATATTTTGTTTCTTTAATTCTAATAAATGATTTAGCCAAATCTCGTAGCGTATAAAAATTGCTTTATCCGGCTTAATTATATTAATTAGTCGTCGAGCATTATGCTTAGAATCAATTGGCATATAAGCTATTGCATCGGCATACTTATATGATTTTTGATTTTCGTATCCCGAAGGCGAATAGAAAGTAACGAATATGAAACAATTAGGCTCTGTTGACTTTAATTTCTCAATAATCGGTTTGGCTTGCTCGAATTCGCCCATAGATGCCGAGTGAAACCAATATCTTGTGCCTTGCGATTGATTACTAACTTTTGAGTATTTCGAGAGTAAGGCTTCGCATTTATCTTCCCTTGCTTTTATTTTAGGATTGAACAGCTTAATTATTTTAACGGCGAGCATCGCTGCCTGGATAAAAATATATGAGTAAAATATGTCAATCATCGTATCTTCAGTATCAATATTTATTAAAACGCAAAATTACGAAATTTGTATCAATTATAATCTTTGCAATGTTTTTCTTTTTTTTAAAGTCAAGTAAATTAATTATCTTTACCGTCTGTCAAATTGAGCAATTAGACTAAATGAGCAATAATTGAGCTGATAATATAGAATATTAGAAAAGAATAAAATTATGGAAATACCAAGTATTGAGTCGGATAAAATAATGGATAAAAAAATAAGGACATCAAAACGATTCGCTGCATTTGTTGGAGCTACTGTATTAATTATGCTGGTTGTTGCTTATTTATCGCCGAGCAGTATATTTGTTAGCACTTATATAGTGATTAAATCTAAACCAGAAAATGTGATGGGAGTGTTAAGTAAACCGCAGAATTTCAATCTTTGGAATCCTTGGTACGGATTAGATACAGCAGTAGTTTATAACACTATGTATGATAAAAAAGGCGAACCCAATGGAATTTGCTGGACAAGTAAAAACAATGCGGATTTGAGCGGCAATCTTAAATTAGTGAAATCCGAAAATCCGCTGAGAGTGAAATTTGTAGCTAATTTCGGGCGGCAAGGTAACGGAGTATTTAATTTTTCAGCCAACTACACAGAATCCGGAAGAACAATTCTGCGATTAGACTATTATACAGAATTCGGTATCCATCCGATTAATCGACTAAACGGGCTGATTGCTCCGTATTGGCTAAAGGATGATATGCACCGAGCAATGAAATTATTAAAGAAAGCTATAGAATCGTGTCCTGAATTTATGATCGAGCCGAATAAAATTCAGGCTTCAACAATTGACGGCGATATGATGGCTGTATTAAATTTTAATACAAATTAACTATCTCAATTATTATACACATCTTGTGAATTAGTAATAGTCCTAATCTTACGAAGTTGCGGGTATATGACGATTCAAATACTTTGTTACTAACGTTTAACAGCTACGCTGTATAAGATTAGATTAATTCGTATCTTTACTCTGTAGGAGTTGTGTGAAAATTTTGCTATTGCTACAGTAATTCGTTGCATTGTAATTACTTATGTTGTTTGTTATACAGTTTCTATGTGCATTATTTGATGCTAATTGTACAATTGTTAAGGATTTACGCATTTTTT
>CAZIIZ010000543.1:0-2746 GCA_964539225.1 uncultured Hyphomicrobiales bacterium
CTAAAAGCGAACCAATATCGTGTGGGTGAATGCCCTTTAATTCAAACGATAGAACTGAACATTTGTTTCCGGCTGTGCCGATAATTCTCAATTCAGGAATATCTTTCGACAGCTCGGTAGCATAATTCAGTAATTCATTTTCTTGTCTGGCTATATGCTCAAATCCGATATTTTGCACATATTTAATTGCTTCCGCTAATCCTATAGTTCCTGCGATATTCGGTGTGCCTGCTTCGAATTTATATGGCAAGGCATTATATTTAGTTTTCTCGAACGATACGGATAAAATCATATCACCGCCGCCTTGATACGGAGGCATAAGTTCTAAATATTTTTTCTTTCCATAAAACACTCCGATTCCTGTCGGACCGTATAATTTATGCCCAGAAAATGCAAGAAAATCGCAATCTAATTTCTGCACATCAATTGGAGTATGCTGGATTGATTGAGCTACGTCTATCATCACCGGAATATTATGCTTATGGGCAGTAGCAATTATCTTTTCAATCGGATTAACAGTACCCAATGAATTTGAAATATGCACGATAGACACGAGTTTAGTCTTTTCGCTGATTAACTTCTCGAATTCTTCCCAAATAATTTCGCCGTCATCGTTTATCGGAATCACTTTCAATACAGCTCCTCGGTCTTCGCAAACAATTTGCCAAGGCACAATATTCGAATGATGCTCCATTGTCGAAATAATTATTTCGTCTCCGGCTTTGATAAATGCCTTCGAGAACGAATAAGCGAATAAATTCATCGATTCTGTAGTGCCACGAGTAAATATTATTTCCTCGACAGAATTAGCATTGATAAATTTCTGCACTGTCTTGCGAGCTGCTTCGTATTTATCGGTAGCTAATTGGCTCAGTTTATGCACTCCGCGGTGAATATTGCTATTCAAATGTTCGTAATAGTTCGTAATAGTATCAATTACTATTTGAGGTTTTTGAGTAGTAGCCGCATTATCGAGATACACCAAAGGCTTACCATAAACTTCCGTTTTCAATATCGGGAAGTCTTCTCTTATTTTATTTATATCAAAATTTGTATTCATATTTTACGCATTAATATTTTTAATTAAAAATTCTTTTAAAGGTAGCAAATAATCGTTATCCAAATCCCAGAACTCCGAATTATCGAACATCCAATTCTTACTCAATGTCTTATGTTGCTTATAATTCAATGGCATAGAACTGATATAAGCATACATTTTCGATTTTTGCTCGGGAGTTTTATAAATTAATGAACCACTTTTAGTTTTATATTGTGCTATACAATTCTCATAATTATCGAAGCAATCTATAATTCGTAGATGTTCAGGATTGACTATCTTTTCGTAAAGCGTTTCGAAGCATCCATCATCAGAATTATTTGGCAACAGAAATAAATCATAATTGACGTTCATTTCTTTCAATTGGGATTCCAATTCCGCTCGTCTTGATTTATATGAGCCGCCGTTGCTTAAATCATCTGCATCGAAAATGATTATATTTTTGATTTTTCTATCGTCATTTTCTTGAAACTTGGGTAGAGCTAATTTCAGATTAGTGTAGCCGCCTATAGATTCAATGTCATAATTAGGCAATTCATCGGTAAACAGTTTACAAATCAAGCAATGCAAAAAATTTGCATCCTTACCGTTTTTACTATCTTCTATGAATATGCTCACCATATCTATCTAAGCTCCATATCATTATCCAAAGCAGATTCAAATTGTTCAAAATTGTAATTATATGACTTTACAATATCGCCTTCAAATTTTCTCAATTTAATGCACGAAGTAGAAGCAATATCAATTGCTTTGTTCTGCTCAATAGTCTGCTTTAAATATTTCAAAGTTTCGAGGCTATGAGTGGTAGCAAATACCTGGACATTATACAATTTTGATGCCTCCAGAATAGCTTTCCATAATTGCTCCAATGCAGTATAATGCAGTCCGGTATCGACTTCGTCAATTAACAAAACTCCATTACGAGCATTAAATAAATTCAACACAATAAATAAAATCCGCTTTATACCATCGCCTGCAATGCTCAAAGGAAGCAATTTATCAGCTCCAACGTCTAAATAGATTTTTTTATTTGCCCCGAAAGCGATTCCTTTAATATTAGAATCTAATTTCGAAAGTACATTGATGATTTCAGATTCTCTTTTATCTCGGATGAATTCATCTAAAGCTTTTTCGGTGCTGTCAGACCAAGTAGGATTAGGAGAAATATAAACAGCATTTATGCTTTCGGAATAATTTTTCGCAAATTCTACTTTCACATCATCGGAATGAAATTTAATTTTAGAAACGTATTTTTTCAATTTATCCGATGAGTTCCTTAATGAGAACTGGAAATTGATTTCATTAATTTCTTCGTATATCGCACTCATTCCTATATTATTACCGTTGAACTGAGCCTTTGAATCGGTAAAGCTATCAGAATATTCTGGTTTGATATTCAATTTTCGAGAATCAGAATTCTGCATTTCAGAACTAAGCGAAGGAGTCGAATTATAGTTCAAATTATAAAATACAGTTCGAATTTCATCAAGAGAAGAATAGTTTGCTACATCTCTGAATTGATTAATTGCAAACAACAACTTTGGATTAGACATACCGGACAATAAAAATATAGCTTCAAGTACAGAGGTTTTACCGCAATTATTACTGCCAATTAGTACATTTACATCCGCTAATTCGCTAATTTCTAACTGCTTAATTCCTCTGAAATTTTCTATTTTAATATTTTTA
>CAZIIZ010000544.1:0-2738 GCA_964539225.1 uncultured Hyphomicrobiales bacterium
GGCTCGGTAGAGTCCAATGTACGCATTAATTCGCTCAAATATGATTGCTTAGAGCGAGCTGGCAGAAATGTACGGATTCCATCGTCGTATAGAGCTAATCCGGCTGCATCTCGCTGACTGATTAATAAATACGAAAGCGAAGCCGCCAAATACGAAGCATATTCAAATTTGGTGATATTGCCTTGAGATGCGTATTTCATGGATGCACTCGAATCGACGATAATCATCGAGCGGAGATTGGTTTCTTCTTCGTATTGCTTGATGTAATACTTCTCGGAGCGAGCGAATACTTTCCAATCTAAGTGTCGGATTTCGTCGCCGGGACGGTATTGCCTATGTTCGGCAAATTCCACGCTGAATCCGTGGTACGGCGAGCGGTGCAATCCGGTGATAAATCCTTCTACTACTAATCGGGCTTTCATTTCTAAGCTGTCAATTTTAGCTAAATTTTCCGGCTGTAGGTATCTTCTGTAATCATCCATTTTTATCGTATTTCCATCTGTATTCAAAATTCGTATAAACGCATAGAATTGAGGAATATTATTTTCTTTTCGATATGCATAGAATTAATTATAAAATAAGACTTTGGGAACGACCAATATTGCGATATTTTAGGCGATTCCAAAGGATTATGCAAATAATTATTTGAAGATATGGAAGCATTTGTATAATATGTAGTATTTATTTATTTGGATTCAATTCTAACATTTCCTAAAAACAAATCTCTACCAAGAAATACGAAAATTAAAAACTACCTTCGGAAGTTTTCTTAACCCTTCCGAAGGTTTTTAGAATCACTCTACATTTTTACTAATATTTTTTTCTTTAATTGTCCAGCAAGCATTAAGTCGATACGAGAAGGAAGTTCGTCTAATGAAATTTCTTCGTAGAAGTTATCGGATAAATCGACTTTGAAATCTGTGCTTAATCTTTCCCATACTTTCAGACGCATTGGCATCGGAGTCTCGGCGGCAGCTATTCCGACCAAACGAACTCCACGGATAATGAACGGCATAATGGATGTTTCTAATTTATTAGAACCTATCATTCCGCAGTTCGTAACGATTCCGCCGTCGGCAGTAGCTTTTAGAATGTATGATAATGCAGATCCTCCCACGGTATCGAATGCTGCTATCCATTTTTTCGATAGCAAGCCTTTCTCTGGAGCATCAACTAATGTATTGCGATTGATTACTTCGCTCGCTCCTAAGGCTTTTAGATGCTCGAATTCAGATTCCTTGCCCGATGAAGCGATTACTTGGAATCCAAGCTTTGATAATATTGATACTGCGGACGAGCCTACTGCTCCGGTGGCTCCGGTTACCAGCACTTTGCCCATATCGGGAGTAATTCCAGCATTCAGAATTTCCAATATACCAACGGCAGCAGTGAAACCCGAAGTACCGAAAGCCATTGCTTCTTTTAGTGTTAAATGTTCGGGACGAGCCACCACCCAAGCACTAGGCACGGAAATATATTCGCAGAACCCGCCGAAAGTATTCATCCCCAAATCGTATCCGGTTACTAATACTTCGTCGCCAACTTTGAATTTATCGGATTTGCTCTCGACTACTATTCCGGCTGTATCAATTCCTGGGATATGAGGATATTTTTTGGTTATGCCCTTATTACCGCTTGATGATAAAGCGTCTTTATAGTTCAGCGAAGAATATTGCACTTGGACAGTTACTTCATTTCGGGGTATATAATTCTCGTGAATTGTCTCTACGGTTTTAGTAATTTTTCCGTTTTCGTCTTCTTTTATAACTAATGCTTTAAAATTCTCTTTCAATTGAATCACCTCTAAATATTTGAAAAATAAAATAATAATTGAATTTATTTTGCAAAAATACTTTTTTATAAATATTATAAGTCGTAATTTTGAATTCCTAAACTTTTGCAATTGGAGTAAAAGTATTAGGCAAACAATTATTGTGTTTAAAAATAAAATTATATAATATTACGTATTAATTTAAAAAAGGTTATAAAGCAATGGCTTTGAAATTTATTTCAGCAGAAGAAGCTGCTTCGCACATTAATCATGGCGAAATTATCGGGTTTAGTGGTTTTACTGCCGCAGGAGCGTGTAAAGTAATTCCTGTAGCGATAGCCGAAAGAGCTAAAGCATTTCACGCAGAAGGCAAAGAATTCAAAATCGGTATGATTACCGGTGCTTCAACCGGAGATTCTTTAGACGGTGCTTTAGCAAGAGCTAACGCTGTAGAATTCAGAACTCCGTATCAGTCAAATAGCGATATGAGAAAAGCTATCAATAGCGGTAAAGCTAAATATTTCGATCAGCATTTATCTGTAGTAGCTCAAAACATCAGATACGGCTTCCTTGGTAAAGTAAAATGGGCTATTATCGAAGCAGCGGACGTTAATGAAAATGGCGAAATTCTATTAACTACCGGCGTTGGTATTTCGCCAACAATTTGCGATCAAGCCGATGGAATTTTAATCGAATTGAACAGCTATCATTCAAAACAATTGCGTGGTATCCACGATATATATCAACCATTAGACCCTCCATATAGAAGAGAAATTGGCGTTTACAAACCTTCCGACAGAATTGGAACTGAAATTTTAAAGGTTGATCCGAAAAAAATTATCGGTATCGTCGAGACTAACACTCCAGACGAAGTTGGAGCTTTTTCTCAAGCAGATGATTTAACTATGACAATTGGTCAAAATGTAGCTGACTTCTTGATTTCTGAATTAAAACGTGGCGGAATTCC
>CAZIIZ010000545.1:0-2737 GCA_964539225.1 uncultured Hyphomicrobiales bacterium
ATTCCCCTACCAAAATATTTATTGATGAGGGGATTTTGAGTAGGAAATTTAATAATCTATAATTCAACAATCCAAGATAAACCATATTGTTCAAACATGAAATTATATATTTCCATTTTTTGATCTATGAAATGAAAGTTTTTCAATATCTTTCATAGATTTTACAACTCCATGAAAACCAGGAAATAAAGATGAAGAAGTATAACCATAATGTTTTAAAAAATCAAATATTTTCCCTACCTCATTAGCATTAATCAAAATTTTAAATAATAATTCTCTATCATGGATTTTCTGATAAACTTTCTCGAAATTTGCATCAAATGTCAATATTTCTTCATTGTTTGCAATTTCTTCATAAGATTGCTGCCAGAGTGTAAAAACTCCTTTTTGTGCTGTAATGTTTGGATTAGATTTATATTTAGGGTAAATTATTTTGAAAGTAGGATAAAGCTGTCTTGGCCACATCATCCTATACTCAAATATCCAGAGAGCAATATAATTATCATCTTTAGATATGCTTTTCCCTATTCTGCCATTTAATGCAAAATATAAAGCGATATTAATATCCAAAGTCCAGTCTAAAAGCCGAGTCGGTAGTCCATAATGCTGTGCAATCCCTGCTAATTCAAATAGCTCATCAGGCAACCAGAAATTATGTTCAAATGGAGGACCCCAAAATTGATGTAGTAATTTCTCCTGCATGTTCATAATGAAAGGAATATCATGCCCTAAGCTATTACATCTTTCGTAAAAGTCAACTAATAAAGCATGTTCTGACGATACTAAAGAAATCCCAGTATCGTAATAATCAATTCCAAATCTATCCTTCATGATGCTTTTAAACCAATTTATATTTACTTCACGTAAACTTGAAGGCAGAAGTTTATATTTACAAGAACCTTCTCCTCGGAAAATACACTGTTTATGTCTATTAAAGGTACCACCATATCCATAGACTTTTAAAAATTCCTCAAATGTATCAAATACTTGTTCGGTCATTTCTTATTTCCAAATTGTTTAGTTACTTTTAGTTGTTATTTTAATATAAGGATATAAATCACAGAATTTTTAATCAATATACAAGAAAGTGATTATGGTCATTAAAGTACAAAAAGAATAGAAATAAAGCCATAGGTTTAAAATATTTGTAAAAAATCACAATACTATTCTTTATGTAGTTTGGAAATTGATATTTAACATTTTCATAACTACAAACTTACAAGATCGACTGTAAAATGGAATGCAAAACTTTCCAACAATAATACATTGTTTTTGTCAATAAATTATTTTACAGCATTCCATCGTAGAGACAAGGCATTCCCTGTCTCTACAACATCAATTCAAAACAAATTCCTACTTCTTACCCATATCCATACCTGCGACCTTGCGATATAGCACCAAGGTATTCAGCACGATGATGATTGCGGTGATTACTCCGCCGGCGAGATAGACTAAATTGTCGATTCCGGCTGGCACCGGGAATTTGAATTCGAGCATTATCGCGAAGAACGCATCCTTCAATTGCACTACCGAGACTATCGCAAGTCCGGCTATCAAGGCATTCACCACGATGAATAGTCCGGCATAATACTTTATGATGTCCGGCACTCCATAGCCCAAGTATAGCAGGGTGCGGATTTTCTCACTTTTTTTGGTAATCAGCAATTGGAATGCGAGAGTGAACACCATAAACGATAGGAAAATTATTGTTAGCGAGAGTCCGCTCAGCACGCTCATCATAATATTGAGCAATATATTCAGCTTGCTGTTCTTCAATTTTTCTTTGTTGGTTTCGAATCCTCGAATCTCTAAATAGTCGGGAATCGCCTTGTCCGATGGGTCTCTCGCCTCCACTAAAATTCTGGATGGAGCCGGAGCCGTGGTGTTCAATTCCTTGTTCATATATTCCAAAAATGCGTACGGCACGAGTATCGTATTAATTCTATCGGTGAAGCCGACGATTTGTCCGGTGGTAACGGTGGACTTGCCTTTGCCGTTCAGAGTCAATCGGAACTTAACCATACTGACCATCGAGCCGGAAATCTGCGGCATTCCCTTGCTCAAGGCATAACCGAAATTGTACAAGCTCAAGTAATCCCTCGGCACTGCTATCGGCACTATAGTGTCCTGCGGAGTCCATTTCCAGTCGGCTTTCGGAATATCCAAATACGCATCCGGCAGCGATTCGAAAAACATATCAGTATAAATCGCCGGAACATTATAGCCGGGATTGGTGTATGCCTTTACTTCGAATCCATTAGAAATAAACGGAGCTACGCTTTTTACGAATTTCTGCTGACGCAATTCCGAGAGTTCATTCGCTCCGAAAGTGGATTTGCTCACGCTGAGAGTGTTCAGAGCGGACACTCGCTTGTTGATGATTAAATAGTCCGGCTTGATCAGGTCTTCGTTGTTGTTCAATACGCTCTTGATGTCGAGATAGAATTGAATAGAAGCCAATAGCAACGCCAGCCCGATGATAGAGCCGATAATTGCGAACACAAATTGCGGCAGACCGCCTTCTTTAAATAATATTCTATAAAACATAATTTCCTCTCTTAAAAAAAACTGTCATTCCGGTTTTATGAGTCTTCGAATAAATACCGGAATCTGATTCCTTATTTTCAACCGAGATTCCTGTATTCGCTTGAAGACTCGCTACACAGGAATGACAAGACTAACAAACTAAACTGTCATTCCGGTTTTATGAGTCTTCGAATAAATACCGGAATCTAAA
>CAZIIZ010000546.1:0-2734 GCA_964539225.1 uncultured Hyphomicrobiales bacterium
CGATGTTCGCTTGGATAGAACTCCAAAAACAGCCGATTCCTTTGGTATTGGGCTTAATTAGTTTGGTGGCAGTTATGAACATAATAACAATACTATTGATTCTAATTGTGGAAAAGACGCACACAATCGGCATATTGCGTACACTCGGAATGAGCCGCAAAGCAATCTTGGGTGTGTTTTTAGTGCGTGGTACGAGTATAGGAATATACGGAACAGTATTGGGAGCTGGATTCGCATTCCTGATTACATATTTGCAGCAGACTTACGAGATAATTAAGCTCAAAGGCGAAATTTACTTCTTGGATTCGCTACCAATAACGAACAGTCTCGATAATTATATATTAGTGATTAGCATATCCTTGGCGTTCTCATTTTTAATCACACTACTTCCAGCATTAACAGCACTCCGAGTTCAACCAATTAAAGCCATAAATTTCAGATAGATATTCCTAAATATTTATTTTAATATTACAAATCCAATTAATAAGTTTTGAAAATAAATACGTATTTTTGCATACTGAAATTTTGGATAATTTTGAATTAATATTAAGCGAAACATAAAATATGAATGCAGATAAAATTAACGAGATAATCGAATTAATTAATAGAGAAGTAGTGCCGGCGTTGGGTTGTACCGAGCCGATAGCAGTAGCATTAGCAGTAGCTAAAGCTCGTGAAACATTGAATGCAGTGCCAACAAATACAATCGTTTCGGTCAGCCCGAATATTTTTAAAAATGGTATGGGCGTAGGAGTACCGGGAACAGGAATGGTAGGGCTTGGTATAGCGGCTGCTCTTGCAGTAGTTACCGGAGATTCTACCGATGAATTAGAGCTTCTCAAGAATGTTTCGCCCGAGATTGTAGCTCAAGCGAAACAATTGATTGATACAAAAAAAGTTAAAATTGCACTTGAAGATACAAAAGAGAAATTATTTATTAAGGCTACTTGCTCCGATGATACTAACTCTGCGGAAGTGATTATCACTACTTCACATTCAAATATTGCACAAGTGAAATTGAACGATGAAGTATTATTCTGCAATCAGACGGAAGATTCACAGCCCAACGATTTGATGAGTAGCATTGAGCTGACTTTAGCCGAAGTATATGAGTTCTCAGATACGACTCCGCTCGAACAACTTAGTTTTATATTGGAAGGTGCCGAGATGAATCAAGCCTTGGCGTTAGTCGGAATAAAGGAAAATTTGGGGCTTGGAGTTGGAGCTAATATTCAGAAGAATATTGATTGCAACGTAATGAATAATGAGCTGATGAATAGAGCAATGGCAATTACCGCAGCAGCTTCAGATGCTCGTATGTCTGGAGCGATGCTTCCGGCTATGAGCAATTCCGGTAGCGGCAATCAAGGCATTACAGCGATGTTGCCTATAGTTTCGGCGGCTAAATCGCTAAATGCGTCTGAGGAAAAGTTGATTCGTGCCTTGATTTTGAGCAATTTGATAGTAATTTATATCAAGCGTTCTTTTGGTCGATTATCGGCTGCTTGCGGTTGCGTAATTGCTTCTACTGGAGCTGCGTGCGGAGTAACTTATTTACTCGGCGGCACTCAAGAGCAAGTGGAATATTCTATTAAAAATATGTTCGGCAATTTAACCGGAATGGTATGCGACGGAGCTAAATTGGGTTGTGCCTTGAAGGTAGCGATTGGAACTTCAGCAGCGATTCAATCGGCATATTTCGCAATTGATAATATTTGCATCTCGTCCAACGACGGTATTATAGATAACGATACCGATAAAACCATTCAAAACGTAGCTACTATCGCCACAGAAGCGATGAACGAAACAGATAAAGCAATTTTAAAGATAATGGTTAATAAATAAGAAATCATCTCTTATAAAATTCAAACCTTCGGACAGGTTAAGAAACTGTCCGAAGGTAGAAAAGTCATTCACCTTCCGCAGGTTTCTTAATCCTGCGGAAGGTTTTACGCATAATTTACCCTGCTCTTCTCAGATATGTATCCGCCCACTCACGATTAGACGGCATCACGGAGATTCTGTAACCGTAATCTATATGAATATCGGCAATATAGCCAACGGCAAAATCCATAATTGCATAGACTTCATCTTCGCCATTATCGGTAATTACATTAATCCAGATATGCTCAGGGTCGTCGGGCGAAGTAGTTAGATTATAAAACTCTATATCGGGGAACTTTTCTTTTGCTTTACTGAAAAGAAAGTCAACCAACTCTTTCTGTTTTATATTTATATTCATAATTTGATTTCCTTTAATACATCTGAATAAAATTGTTTCGCAAATTTCTTTCAATGCTATCCATTATACACATCTTCGGCACAACGATAATAGTGTCATTCCGGTTTTACGAGTCTTCGAGTAAATACCGGAATCTAAAAAACTTAGTATAGCCACACTTAATCCGAAGATAGATTCCTGCATCCACTCGAAGACTCGTTCCGCAGGAATGACAAGAAGGTGCATCCATTCGAAGACTCGTTCCGCAGGAATGACTATCACAGAATTAGGGAGTTTGTTAACGGTCTTACTGTGTATAAACAATTCTTATAATTAGACGGAAATATTTTCTTTTTATTTATGAACTCATTGATAAACATAGACAAAGCATTTTTGTGGTCTATTTTGGGGTCGAAGCCCTTATCCCAAAGCAATACTAATGAGATTTGAAATGCAGAATAATATGCCCTATTTGCCGAAGCATTATAAAAACCGGAATCGTATAGTATCTCG
>CAZIIZ010000547.1:0-2718 GCA_964539225.1 uncultured Hyphomicrobiales bacterium
CCGGCGGTAGATATTTTCGAGTATTTTTATCTAAATTGCTCTTGGCATTCGGAAGTATTACGCTGATTTTAAACTTATCGTATTTGTTACAATTAGCCTTATATCCATTCATTTCAAGTTGGGGTTATGCTCCTAAGTATTTCGATTTCGGAGTATTTGCATTCAACTTCTTGAGTATTAATTGTATGGCTATATGTTTCCTGCCGTATTTACTTATCCATTTATTCCTATCAGCTAAATTCAAATGGAATGTACTAAGCATATTAGTAAGTGTAGTGTTATGCTGGACTTCGTTAGGTATTGAAATGAAAACAGGACATAACCCTTTTCATTACTCACCATATATACAAACCTTTGCTTTTCTTGTTAACATTCCGGAGAACGGTAATATCTTCACTGCAATTACGCCATGGTATTCTGTTGGTATTTCTTTGCTTTATTCAGGTATAATTTTATCATTAGTTTACGTAATCAAAGACTCAATATTTTCGAATACAAAAATATTTAAAAAGAAATAATTACTGATTTTTCGTTTTGAAATTATCCCAATATATTATTCATTAGCTATATATTGGGATAATTTATATTCAATTGAGCTAATATTATTTCAACTTTAGTATCTAATATTCAATAATTTTGAATATTTTTGTATTCAATTAATTTGTTAAATATCAAAGTTCTTAAAAAATATGAAAAAATATCTCTTTCTTGTATTGACAATACTAATCTCTTGTGCTTCCGAAAAGCCTGTTACTGAAATAAAAAAAGGCGGCAACACTCCGCCGCCTCCACCGCCTCCGAAATATGCTACTATATATTACGAGATATATGATTGGAGCGAATGCAATGGCGATTGGACGGCGAGATTCAATGATGGCGAATTTTTCTTAACTGTGGAATCTTCGTTGCATCCTAAGGATAAAGTAATTCTTCCTATAAATTTTAATGGAGAAATGAAGCGAGACAAAGGATTTTTACAAACTCCACTAAAGCTGACTAAGGATAGCGAAGTTTTGATAATAAATTTATTGGATGACGATAACTTAGCTCCGAAAACAGTAGAAACTATCAAGGCTGCTGAAAAAATTGGTGGCATGATTATCTTCAAGGATAGCAGAGTTCTATTATTTAAAAATTTATTGGAATATGCTACAAATAAACCTTGGGATAAATTCATAAATGAAAATGTACTGAGCTTCGAGGGGACAGAACCCTGCGGCTCCGCTAAATATTTTGTGTCGAGCAATGCCGCAACTAACTTAAACGATGCGAAATATATAGAGATCAAAGATAATGGCAAATTAAAAATGAAATTAAAGATTTATTATGTTGAAAATAAATAGTACATTCGTACAAAATAAATATTCTGAATAATAGTCTATACTTTTTTTAATGTACTAACGAGTAAATAATTTGATTGTTTTATACGCGTTATTTCTAATAATTACGGTTAATAAACGAATATGTTAAAGCAAATTGCAATTACTGTCTCCTTGTTTCTTATAACGAATGCTATAGTTCATTCCGCTGAAACAAGCCCTTATCAATTTCTAAGGTATAATTCTGGAGCTAGAGCCGCTGCCTTAGCCGGTGCTACTGTTTCGATGCCTGGTGATGGCACGATGATGTTCTACAACCCTGCAGTATTGCCAACCGTCAAAGATAAAATGATGAATGTTACATTTCTGAAGCACGTGTTGGATATTAATTCCGGTAATGCTTCGTATATAAGACATTTCGATGAAATCGGAACATTCTCAGCCGGAGTTGTTTTTACCAACTATGGTTCATTCGATGCCGCAGATAAGTTAGGGAATAAGAACGGCACTTTTAGTGCGAATGACGTGTGTGTAAATGTAGCTTATGGCAATGAATTAGATACTAATTTATACTATGGAGCGGCTGTAAAATTTATTTATGTAGGCTTAGACGATGTGTCATCATCTGCGATGGCATTTGATTTCGGTATGCTTTATACAATGCCGGAAGCTAGAACAAATATTGGAATCTCAATATTAAATGCCGGATTCCAGTTGTCGAAATTTTATAGTTATAGCGAGAGTTTGCCTCTTGATATTCGCATAGGTATTAACCACAGATTAAAAGGTTTACCATTGTTAGCGAACTTTTCCTTCCATCATTTAGCTGATAAAGAAGATAACTTTTTTGACAGGCTCGCAAATTTTTCAATTGGTGGAGAAATTTACCTAGGCGAAAAATTAATGGCTCGAATAGGTTACGACAATCAAATACGCAGAATGACCACTCCTGCCAACGATAAACAAATGGCTGGGCTATCAGCTGGAGTTGGGCTAAAAATGACTAATTTCAACGTGGATTATGCTATTTCTCGGATTGGTCTCGGAGCTACTTTGCATAGATTCGGACTTTCTTTAAATATATAATATTTGATTTATTTTTGAATAATCGAAATAATAAACTAAACTAATAAAAGTTAAAGGAAAATTTCAAGTTATGAAAAAATTTGGATTAATCTTATTAATGGCAGTGTGTTTCGTTCTAGCACTAAATAATACTGCTTATTCTCAAGCTCCTGCTCAAAATCAAACAGCACAAGAGCCAATTTTTATTAAACCAACTATGCCAATTGAGTATATTGTATTTGCTTCTAATGCTTTATCTACGATTGAAATCCAAGGTAGCGAAGTTGATGTATTCTTAAATTGCAAGAATGCCTTAGATACTGAGATCAAGAAA
>CAZIIZ010000548.1:0-2707 GCA_964539225.1 uncultured Hyphomicrobiales bacterium
AACTATGTCCGAAGATATTATTAAAGGCTCTTCCGAAAGCATTAGTTTAGGCGTGGGAGTTCGTGTAGTAAAAGGCGAACAAACCGGATACGGCTATACCAATGAATTGACTATGGACAAAATCAAAGAAACTGCATTAACTGCTGCTGCAATTGCTCAGGGCAATACTAAAGGCAAAGTTGCGGATTTGAAGGAATATTTCCCAAAAGTCCAGACTTATGTGATGGAAAATTTAGTATCAGATAAAGACTTAAAAACTAAAATAGATTTGATTACAGAAGCATATAATGCTGCTAAAAACTTCGATAGCAAAATCATCAAAGTAAGCTCAAGCATAGCCGACAGTATTCAATACGTTACTATCGTGAACAGCGAAGGATTATTAATTTCTGACGTTCGTCCGCAAGTTCGCTTAACTGTTAGTGCTACTGCCGAGAACAATGGTGTTCGTGGTACCGGTAGCGGCAATGCAGGCGGTCGTATAGGACTTGATTTCTATAAACGTCCGGGTGCATTGAAAGAAATAGGCGAAGAAGCTGCCAAAGAAGCTTTAGAATTAATAGTAGCTGAATTAGCTCCTGCCGGAGAATTGCCGGTAGTATTGAGCCGCCATCAATCAGGCGTAATGATTCACGAAGCAGTAGGACATCCGCTCGAAGGCGATGCTAACTGGAAAAAGCAATCAATTATGCACGATAAAATGGGGCAGATGGTAGCCAGTCCGCTTGTAACTATCTATGACGATTCGTCTATTCCAAATTATCGTGGTAGCTTGAATATCGACGACGAAGGCACTTATGCTCAGAATGCTATGTTAATCGAAAAGGGGAAATTAGTCGGATTATTGCACGATAGATTATCTGCTAAAATAATGAAAACTCAATCAAACGGACACGGCAGACGCGAGACTTATGAATTTATGCCTATCCCAAGGATGAATAATACAGTATTAGCTAAAGGCGAACATACTCCAGAGGAAATTATCGCTTCGGTAGAAAAAGGCTTCTATGCTAAATCATATCAAGGCGGAATGGTGGATAATACAGGCAAGTTTACTTTCTCTGTGAACTTAGGATATTTAATTGAAAATGGTAAACTGACAAAACCTTTGAAAAATGCTACATTAATTGGCTCGAATATTCAAATCCTAAAGGATGTGGATATGGTAGCTAATGATATGGGATTCTTCCTTGGTACTTGCGGTAAAGATGGACAGTCTGCTCCGGTTACAGCCGGCACTCCATCATTGAGAATTAAGAAAATGACAGTAGGAGGCGTGTAATGAAAGGCAATGAAACATTATTAAAATTAGCTGAAGACTTAGCTAAATACGGCAAACAAAAAGGTGCAAGCGAAGTACAAATTTCCATCTATGATGGTAAAGAATTTAGCTGCGAATGCCGAGAAGGCAATATCGAAAAATTATTGGAATCCGGCTCGAAATCCGCATCCGTTAAAGTAATTGTCGATAAAAAAGTAGCGACTGCTTCATCTTCGGATTTATCCAAAGACACTATGGAAAAAGTTCTGACTAATGCAATCGAAAGAGCTAAATATTCAAGTGCTGATGAATTCGCCGGACTTCCTGAAAAGCATGCTTCTAAACCGAACGTTGATAAATTAGATTTATACGACGAAAAAGTAATTGCTATGAAGCCGGAAGATAAAATCAAATTCGCTAAAGAATTAGAGAAAATCGCAATGGCTGACAAACGTATTCGCAATTCGGGCGGCTCAAGTTACTCTACAGATATGGGTACTCATATTTTGGCTAATTCTAATGGATTTTCGGGACAATATTCTTCTACCGGAGTTTCCGCAGGCGTAAGTTTGCAAGCCGGAGAAGGCGATAACATGCAAGAAGATTACTGGTACGAAGGCGTTCATCACTTGAATAAACTGCCTTCAACCGAATTCATTGCAAAAAAAGCAATTGACCGAGTTACTCGTATGCTTAATGCTCGCAAAGTCGAGACTCAAGTAGTGCCGATGGTGCTTGACCCGCAGATGACTTCCGCTTTGTTCGGATTTCTTGTGCAGTGTCTAAGCGGTAGCTCAATTTATATGAAGCAATCATTCCTTGTGGATAAATTGAACACCCAAATAGCTAATTCTATGCTAAATGTATATGACGATCCGACTATCCCGGGTGCTCCCGGCACTCGTCCATGGGATAGCGAAGGTGTTATTATGCAGAAAATGCCCGTAATCGAAAAGGGTATTTTGAAAAATTATATGCTTGACTCATATTCAGCTCGTAAATTGAAAATGCAGTCGAACGGACACGCCTCAGGAATCTCCAATTTCTATATAGAGAAAGGGCAGCATACGCCTGAGGAAATTATTAAGTCCGTGAAAAAAGGTTTGTACTTGACTCGCACTATCGGCCAAGGCACTGTGCCTACTTCCGGCGACATTTCGAAAGGGGCTTTCGGCATTTGGATAGAGAATGGCGAGCTTACATATCCGGTTTCGGAAATTACATTCACCGGAAAGCTCGGCGAGATGCTGATGAATATCGAAATGATTGGCAATGATTTGGTGATGAATCGTAGCCTCTCCGCTCCGACTATTAAATTGAAGGAAATTAGTATTTCCGGCAAGTAATTAAAATCAATTACGAATTAGAAATTACCGTAAGATGTCCTACACCTGCCAGATGTAGGACATCTAATTTATATTAATCTTGTATGTTATCTATATACTA
>CAZIIZ010000549.1:0-2701 GCA_964539225.1 uncultured Hyphomicrobiales bacterium
AGATAGATTATATGCTTTGCCCAATCTGGTGGGAATAGCAGGAAGAATAATGCTGTTTTCATCAATTTTTGTAAATCCCAACTTCTCGATAATTTTTTTTACTGTGGCTGAAGGCGTTAGGTTAGTAATAATATAGTCCTTCAGTTTAAGTATTGGCAATACTAATTTTAAACTATCGGAGCGATATTCCGGCTTAACTATCCAAGAAGTCATATTGCAAGTTCTGTAAGGTTTGCCATTTATTACTCTTGAGCTGTATATCAATCCAATGAATCCAACTACTTGGTCATCATCTAAAAGTATATAGCCAGGGATTTCTGCTTCATTACGCCACGAGTTCTCCCAAATTCTTTTCCATTGAGTATTATCGACCTTTGAGCTGTTAAAATCATTCAACAAGCTTAACACTCTATCCTCATACTGTTTATCAAAAGGCTTGGTAGCAGTCATCAATTAATTCTGTTTATATTTATTAATACAATTTTGAATTAATTCTATGGAAGTTAACTCAGGAATATCTTCCGGTTCGATACTTACTCCAAATTTTTCTTCAATTTCAGCTGTTAGATTTAATAACATCAACGAATCCCAATTAGCATTATCGTTAGCGGAAAAATTATCATCTATCGAATTCAAATCAATTTCCAAAAGCTCTGCGACCATTTTTTTTATTTCTATTAGCATATTACAACCTTCATTAACTTGGTTTCAAAAGACGAATAGTCGTTTAAGTCAAATTTATATTTTTTCCATTCATCAGATGCTTCAATTAACTCAAATCCATTATTATCGAAGAAATCAACAACTTGAATATTCTTGGATGATTTTATATAATTTGCATAAACTTGATTAATATTTTTTGCTTTGAGCATACTTAAAATCTCGTTTAGAAAAGTGCGTTCAATCTTCTTGCCTAAAACTCTACAACTCATCATAAATGAATCAATTATAGCTACATCATTTTCCAATTTAATAATAATTTCTCCACTAATTCCGCTATCACCAAATTTATCAGAAACTGATAACAAATAAATTATACCGCTATTTTTTAAGATACTTAATAGATCACTTTCGGTGTATCTAATTGTCGTCAAATTAAATTGATTTGTTTTTTGAGTTAATTGTGATGCTCGTGGCAAAGTGATTTCATTCACTTGCTGAATAGTAATTGTAATCTCAAGATTTTGCAAATACTCATCAATTGATTGGAATTGCTCTTTTTCTTGGTTTGACTTTTGAACTAATTGATATTGTTCATTTTTTACTTTGTCCTCGTCGGTTAAAGCATATACTTTGAAATAATCATCATAAACCTGTTCAAAAAAAGTTGGGATTTGATAAACTTGCTTTGGAAATTCCGGTACAATTACATCAGGAATTGCTGATCGAACCAAATCTCTCTCGGTAGGATTGTCGTCGATGAATACTAAGGAATCTAAGCCGATATTTAACTCGCTTGCTATGGCTTTGATATTATCAGCTTTATTATTCCAATTAATTTTATAGATGATAAAATTTTCGAGCTTCAATATCATCTCTGGATGTTTATTAAAAACTTCGGCTACATCTTCATAATTATTCTTAGAGCATATCGCCAACAGAACTCCAGTGTTATGTACAGCTAAAATTTGTTCTTGAAAATGCTTAAATATATTACCGGGATAGTTATTCCCGATTTGAATATTGTTCAAACCGTCTTCTCCGACTATTCCACCCCAAAGTGTATTATCTAAGTCAAGCACTATACATTTCTTACGAATTCCTTCGATTTGCCTTATCTGTTTTAATAACCAATTTTTAAAATCTTTGGAATATTTCGGATTAATGGCATTCATAGAATAAAAATAGAATTTCGGGGCGAAAATATCAGTAAACTTCGAACAAAATTGAGCAAAATCTACGATTATCACGTTCCTATTATTTGCTGCTAAACGATAAATATTTTCATTAAAATCAGCAATCGCCTTTTTAATATTAAAATCTGAACCAAGTAAAGTAAAATTGTTGAGTTCCGGCAAGGTAAATACCAATATTTTTTTAACCACCGACAAATTGCTTACAATCATTTTCAATTTTACTAAATGATTCCTAATTTCATCGACTTCGACAGAATTGCTCAATCGAGATACATAAGTATAGAAAAACAAATAATAATCCGCATCGTCCGGACAATTAGCGAACTCACCATACCCGCTAAATTCTGAGTCAATGCCGTTGAATAAATTTTCTACGGTCGAATTTCTAAACACATATAATTTCATTAATTACTTTGTCTCGCTTGGTTCGTATAATTCTATTAAACCGTTATCTTTGGAATACATAAAGCAAATTTTGCTATTATTCATAGCTGAAGCTAATTCCACTTTCCCGACTCGCACAAATTTTTGGATTTTCATATCATTAATTGCTGAATCTATATTATCGACTTCAAAGCATAGGTGATAGGGCGAAGTACCATTCTTTTTCAGAATAGAATTTACAGGAGAATTTTCATCGCAAGGTTCAATTAACTCAATACAAGTCTCATTGATTTTGTTTAAAAAAGCAATATTCACATTCTGGATTGGGTCGAAAATTGTTTCGGACAATTGATATCCTAATTGTTCGTAGAATCCAGCTGTTGTTTTAATAGACTTGCAGGCTATACCACTATGGTGAAATTTACAATTAATTATGCCTTGTTTATCAATAAATCACATTA
>CAZIIZ010000550.1:0-470 GCA_964539225.1 uncultured Hyphomicrobiales bacterium
TACGACATATTTCAAAATATATACGATTTATTATTATATCAAAGTTAAAACTCAAGCAAATAATCTGAAAAAAAAAATTACGAAATTTTATCCTCGGTCAGGGAATACAAGTATCGACAATAGATCCCGATGGACAATATTTGTTATAGATATTAATTATACGATATAATATCAAATCGCTTGATATTTAAGAGATATGATACTTAATATCTGCAATTATTAACCATTAATGGCTTTGAATAAGTAGAAAAATTAATACAAAAATAGTACATTTAATTAATATTTTAACGATCTGAGCAATACTTAGGTCGAAAGAATTTTCACGCAATTTATGCTTAAACTTACATTATTTTCGCATTTTTAAAAATATAATTTGCATAATATTCACAAATTTCTTAGCTTTGTATTCCGTTTTTGAGATGAGGCAATTTACTTCCTAAGTATTGCACAAGCCACTTTAGCTCAGTTGG
>CAZIIZ010000550.1:570-2693 GCA_964539225.1 uncultured Hyphomicrobiales bacterium
TAGAGCAGCTGATTTGTAATCAGCAGGTCATTGGTTCGAATCCGATAAGTGGCTCGGTTTAATTTGAAATATTGCAAGCGTTAGCTTTCTGTAACGCCACTTTAGCTCAGTTGGTAGAGCAGCTGATTTGTAATCAGCAGGTCATTGGTTCGAATCCGATAAGTGGCTCAAATTATTAAATATAAAAAAACTTTCCAAATCGGGAAGTTTTTTTTGGTATAGTGTAGGATTTCCCTCATTTGATTCCGATATTACCCGATGATTTTCGTAAAAAAACTGGATGATAATTTATATACTATTTAATTATCGGGCGTAGCCGTTTATATCGGATAATACCTATTTTACTCATGTGTAGATAAATATAAATACTCGATTGAGTATTGAAGTGTAGTGTGTCGTATTTGAGCCATATATTCGGCAGAATCAATTATTAATCAACTGTTGAATAGAAATCTAATCTTCGTAGTTTAAAACCGTTAAGAGCTGCTTCTGAGTCTAATTTTACACAGGTAACATTAGACATTCCGAGTAAGCACCGCCGCAATCAATTTCTCCCATTTCGCAATACGTATCACAGATACGAAATCCATAAATCAATGATCTACTTCCTTTATGATAGATTCTACAATTATTTCTACGAACAGCACGCAAATACGTTGCTATGAATAGTTAGAATCGACAAATATTGGCATAATTCGACATTCTTGTAATATGATCTTTATATATAATTTGAGCAATATTGTGGTATATGCTTTATGAATATGGCGGTTAAGTAATTGGCACGAAGCTTGTATATATTAATCTTATAAAAAGTTAGTTCAATAAAATAACAAAGTTTTAAAAAAGGAAAAGAATTATGAAAAAGACATTAGCATTAGCCAGCACAGCATTATTAGCATTAGCTTTATCTTTCGGTAGCGTTCAAGTAGGTTACGCAAAAGAAAATGTAAAAGTTACTCCTAAAACTGAAAAAGTAGCTGATTCGAAAACAACAGATACTAAAAAAGAATGTTGCGATAAAAGCAAAGCTTGCAAAAAAGACAAAGATTGCAAAGGTACTTGCGACAGCACTAAAAAATGCAAACACATGAACAAAGCAAAAAAATCTAAATAATTCGTTGTAATCTCTATCTCGAAATTAGGGATAACAGATAAACGATAGATAATTTAATATCATTGCGAAATAAGCCTATTGAAATAATAATTTTCAATAGGCTTACCTATTTCAAGATGTGTATAATGATTAGAGCAAGAGGAATCGCTCTATTTGTCTTCGAATTTGATAACTATTTCTACTCTTCTGTTCAACGCTTGTTCTTTATCGAGCGATGCTTGACTTTCGCCTAAAGAATTGATTTTGAATTGATCCGATTTGATACCACGCTCTAATAAATATTGTACTACTCCGTCGGCTCTATTTTGTGATAAGTTCATATTATACTTTTCAGTGCCTACTGTGTCAGTATGGGCATTTATGTAAATAGTAAACTTTTTATCCGTTAGCTGCTTCAGCAATAAATCTAATTTGCCTTTTTCATCCACTTTGATTTCTGCACTATTGTAATCATAATATAATTCTAATTCTATATTATGATTTTGTTCTTTTACAATTGGGCGAGCAAAAATGTCCTGACGAAATATTTTCGGAGTTGATATTGCATCAGCTGAAACGGATTCAGTCGCAGCGGAATACTCATCAGAGACTAATTTGATTTGATAAGTGCCGGGCTTAGAAATCGGAAGAATATATTCATTTGTCTCTGGATTAGTTTGGTAATAAAGAGTATCAGTAGTGCCGTATTCAAATATGGCTACAGTCTGAGGCGTGGAGATTTGATAAGTTTTATTGCCTTTGAGTTCCATCACCATACCTCGGATATAAGCATAATTTCCGGTTCTAAATTGTTGTGGCATTAGGACTTGATATATTCCTTGGCGTTTTTCGGTCGTATCATAGGACACAATATGAGCTTTGTCGCCCAAAGCATTTAGCCATAAATAGTTATCGTCTTTATCGGTATTAATTGATTTTCCTAAGCTTATTGGTTCAGTCCATTGCTGCCAATCATCGCCAATTCGTTCAGAATAATACAAGTCGAATCCGCCTAATTAATTAGGGTTGT
>CAZIIZ010000551.1:0-2684 GCA_964539225.1 uncultured Hyphomicrobiales bacterium
GACCATATATGAGTGTTGATGATTTTATTCATAGCAAATTTAGATATTGCCTATGGTTAAAAGATATAGAGCCATCCCAATTAAACAAATTGCCAGAAGTTAAAAGGCGAGTTGAAGCTGTTAAGAAATCAAGACTTGAAAGTATCGCTGAACTTACTCGTAAAAAAGCGGACACTCCTACTTTATTTGTTCAAATATCACAGCCAGAATCAAATTATTTAGCGATACCTGAAGTTTCGTCTGAAAAAAGAAAATATATCCCGATTGGTTTTATTGATAAAAATGTAATTGCAAGTAATACCATTCAACTTGTGCCAAATTCGACACTTTGGCACTTTGGTATTCTTACGTCCTTAATGCATAACATCTGGATGCGATATATATGTGGTCGGTTAAAAAGTGATTTCAGATATTCAAACTCTATTGTTTATAACAATTTCCCGTGGCCAGAAAATCCAACAGAAAAGCAAGTGAAAGCGATAGAAGAAAAGGCACAGAAAGTATTGGACGCACGTTTGCAATTTCCGAATAGTTCACTCGCCGATTTGTACGACCCGTTGACTATGCCGCCTGCGTTAGTGAAGGCACATAATGAATTAGACAAAGCCGTGGACTTAGCATATCGTCCTCAGCCATTCGCTAGCGAAGCCAATCGTATGGTGTTCCTATTCGAGCTATACGAGAAATATACCGCCGATTTATTCACTCCGATCAAAGAGAAAAAGAAGCGAGCAAAAAAGTAAGAAGATTCCGCAACTCATCCGATGAACTAAGAAGTCATCGGATGAGTGAAAGACCGCAATTCGTAATTGACTCTAATCTCGGAGAGATTACATATTTATAGAAAATGGATGAAGCAGACGGTGCGACCCCAGCGGGGTCGAATGTTCGAATAATGATTCTGTTTCTATAAACATTTGACCTCTTCGAGGTCTAAGTATTCAGATGTCCTACATCTGCGAGATAATTGAAGAATATAGTTCGTCCGACACCGCTCAATGATGAGAATTTGAGGAAATTGATTCTTCGCTGAAGCTCCTAATGACACAGATGTTCGTTGGAAACGTTTTCAAAAAGCTGAGATAAGAAAATATCGTCATGTTGAGCGTAGCGAAACATCCATAAAATCAGGGAGTTGCCGAATACTGGATTAGCTTCGCTGAATCGTAAGAACGATTTCTTCACTTCGTTCAGAATGACGAAATTATCTTCAATACGATGAGTGTCATTTCCTTTTAGTGAAAACGAAGTTTTCTTTGAGACCTCAGAATGACGGAAGAAGAAGAAAATTACCTTCCGACAGTTTCTTAACCTAACCATTATATACATCTTCGGCAATACCGATGAATACTGTCATTCTGGTTTTGTGAGTCTTCGAGCCAATACCGGAAATTTGTCTTCAGATTCAGCGTAGCTAATCTAAAATACTGTGATTCAGAATGCGTTGCGAAATAGCAAATATTGCCAAAAGATTTATATAATGAGAGGACGACGTGGGAAATAATCGCACGCCGTCCGATCGATTAAATTGAAAGCTTGTGAAATTGTTGAAAAACTTAATATAAATGCCATTTTACATCCGTTGCTGCAATCCTTTAATGATAGCACTAAGCATTTCCTTAATAATGCAACTAAGTCGAATAGTTCTTACTTCTGCTGAACAAATGTATAAATCTCTTTCTCCAATTCTCCGGTCGAAGTACACCATACTTTATAGAAATCATCGATAGTATAAACAACTCCTTGATAAATAATAAATGGTGGCTTATAGTCAAACATTGCATTTATCTCTATCGATGTCTTGTTATCGGCAATTTTCTTTACAAGAATATTAAGTTGAGTAGAAATTAAGCGTTTATTCGTTGCTAAAGCATACAGTGTATCAATATTATGATTGTTTTTTTGATCCATAACTTTAAATGCTTTGACACCACAATCACAACTGTTGTTGATTTGTAACGGATACAACGATGCCACATCCAACGAGATTAAACCATTTTCTTTATCTAATTTTGCTGGAATATTATGCTCAATATATAGATATTCAATAAGTTTGTACCAAGTATCATCAAAAGACAAACCCACGACTTCCTTCTTCTGTACATCATGAAGATGAGGTGGAAAATATACCGGAGTAGAGCAAGATATAATTAGAAGTGAAACAGAAGCCAATAATAATGTTATATTTTTCATTCTAAAATATCCCTAGTCTTCTAATTTAGTATATACGCTTTTATCGAAGCCGAGAAGCGGATGGAAAATAATTGGCAACAGAATTAATCCAACAGTATATCCGGCATCTTTTCCGAAGGATAGAGCCAAGCGATGAGTTGTAATAATTAATGGAATGAGGTTCAGTATCGGAATACAGAATAGCAATATCCACCAGAGCGGTTTATTCGTGATTTCTAAAAATACGATTATATTATAAATAGGCACAATCGAAGCCCAGCCCGGTTTTCCGGCTTTGCCATAGATTTTCCAAATTCCTATAATTGAGGGTAGCGATAGCAGTAGTCCGACGAATACGATAAGCATAATAAATACTTGTCCGAAGTGTTCCATTTCATTCTCCTTGAATAAATTAATTGGACGTAAAATTAGTTTTGGCAATATGCCTTATAAAAATACAAATATATACAATCAATACGTCTTTTAATGTCATTGTTCGAGATTTATAAAAT
>CAZIIZ010000552.1:0-2679 GCA_964539225.1 uncultured Hyphomicrobiales bacterium
AACCCTAAGAAGGGTTTCCTGTATCCGCTCGAAGACTCGCTCCACAGGAATGACAACTCAGAGAGATATGTATAATGGTTAGATGCTTGAGGGTAGGTTGGAAACTGAGAGTAAAAATTCAATGGACTAATAATAAATTGCAAAATAAACAAAAAATCCCTCGATAGTTGAAATACTATCGAAGGATTAATTGCGAGTTTGGTTTGTTTATTGTTTTACTATTTTGGCAGTAAATATATATCCATTAATATTTACTTTTGCTAAATATACTCCAGCGGAAACAGATGCGTCATATTGATTTTTTCCGTCCCATTTGATGGCATAATTCCCGCCACTAATGGTTTCATTAAGTAATGATTTCACTAAGTTTCCACTTTGGTCATAAATTTCAACCGAAAATTTGCTTAACGAATTAAGATTATTAATTCTTAGCCAAATTGTAGCATCGTTAGTAAATGGATTCGGAGAGATTCCTATGTCTGCCGATGTTATATCTTTGTGTTTGTCGTAGATCCCAAGTGTATAGCTTAATGATTCAGGATTGGCGTATTTAGCTCCATTTTCGTCCGCTAAGTATATTTTTGTAAAGCTTGGGCGAGCCAATTGCTGATTATTCGCAAACATATTTTTCCATTCCGAATCGGTTAGTCTTTTGAAATCCTCAGTTATATATTCATAATAACTATATACCGGTCCGGCGAAGGCTTGAGATTTGCCATCAGCATCGGGTGTGATTACTATCATAGTATTTACAACTCCTGTACCGACGTGCAAAACTTTTCCGACTATATTGCCGGCTTCATCTGACGGTTGAGTGTGTACATCGGCGATAAGGTGTTCAATTATATTATTGTCGGATGCGTCTTGCCCACTAAATAATGCTGAATACCAGCCATCGTTCACAGTAGTGCAACCTTCTTGTTTGGTTGAATAGCATTGTTTTAGAAACGCTATGTTTGAGTCTGATATTGCTACTCCGCTTAATTCTGCTTTGGCTATCGTTTCTAATTTATTTGATGCGTAAATAAAATTATCTAAACGATAACTAATCTCTTGTAAGTTGGGATTTTGCATATCTTCTATTACAGTTTTCAGATTTGTACATAATCCTGAAATTGCTGCATAGAATTCAGGAACGGGTTCTACCATAGCATTCGGGAAACTACAGCCATTCATACCAGTATATGATTGTTTGGCATAAAGTAAATTATCGTGGCGAATAGTAGCCCACGAGGCTAATTGAGTATTCATCTTCATCTGCCACCAAGCCGGGGACTGCATATATACTGGGAGTTTATCTATGTTAGCCGGAGGATTCATAGTTTTAATGGAGTATAACCACTTATTGTAAACCGAAGAATTCCAGAATTCATCTCCATAGCTATCGACTAAGTATCGCAATCCTGCGAGATTTTTCCCATAATTTTCATAAGAAAAATCTGCTTGAAGGAATTCGCTTGCTGAATTATTGCCTAATACAAAAAGTACATCTAATGGTTTGGGCATCATTCTGATATTTACTTTATCATATACTAGATTAGAAAACACATAAGAATCCAAAATAAATCTGTTTCCATAAATCATAAATGCAGCTGCCGGCTTGATGTTGTCAGTATTGTTACAATCTTTTATTAAGCATTGAGATAGTATTTTTTGATCAGCATAAGGTTTAGCCGCTAAAGCTGTACGGAATTCTTCAAATTTATTTCCGGAGAATAAATCTCTGAGATTGGTAAGTCCAATTTCAGAAGCCAAATCCATAATATGATTGATTTGTACATTGTCTTGCTCGCCGACGAAGCTATTTAGCACTTTATTTGTTGAATTGTAATTGTTTAATAATTCATTGTTTTTACAAATTGCACTTGCTATCAAATAGGCGACTGCGGTCTGTCTATTTAGTGCTTCTATAGGCACATCCATCTCGGCATTGGGTTTGGTAAGGTATAGTTCTGTTCTGCCCAGCCACATCATGGCTTTGAAATATTGCTGTAATTCGGGAGTTTCTGTATAATGACCGCGAGGAGTTAATTGCGAGAAATCATATAATCTCTGCTCAGTTCCAGGGAATATATTGATGGTAGTCATTGTCTCGCCTTGGATTTGAGATAAAAGCTGTTCGGAGTGTTTTATATATACCGGATCGGTTTCGTTGTATTGTGCTTGACCATCTATTAACGATAAAGCTATCCACACATACAGCTTTGCATCTTTATAAGCAATGATTTCATTTTCAGAGGCGTTTTCCGGCGGTGTTATATAGCAGAGATATCTAAGCAAATCTTGCAATTTGCTAATAAAAACTTTGTTTTCTAATGTTTTTAATAATTCATCGTAAGACTTATGAAAAGCAAACATTAAGGCATCTGATGTGAAATATAATGGTATATCTTGATTCCAGTAATCAGCTATCGCAGATCTGAATGAATTATATTTACTCTTGCCAAGTACTACGAAATTATTTTTATTGAGTAAAGCTAATTCATCATCGGTCAAAGCAAATTTGGTTTTGATTACTTCTAAGTTCTCAGCGTCATCAATTGAGTATTGCGGATTGGAATAATACAAGTAAGTATTCTGCTTGTGCAATGTTTTGATAGTATTGTAATCAGCATTTTTATTGGTTTCCAAAAACTCTTTATATTTATCTAAGTTCAATTCATCTGCTTGAGACGATTG
>CAZIIZ010000553.1:0-2676 GCA_964539225.1 uncultured Hyphomicrobiales bacterium
AATATATGTTTGCTTGGGTTTGAACATTTTCGATGCAGCAATGGCTTCATCTATCGAGAAATGAGTAGGATGAGGCGTATAGCGAAGTCCGCCGATTATTAATGCGTCGAGATTCTCCAATTTATGATATTCCGATTCAGGTATATAATTTACGTCCGTGCAATATGCCAGATTCCCGATTCTATAGCCTATCACCGGTAGAATGCCGTGCTTCATAAATATAGGAATAATCTCTAATTCATTCACTCGAAACGGTGCTTCGTCGATGATATGAATATCGCACATCGGCACGCCGCCTCCGAGCTGTTCGGGAGTTTCGAAAGCATAATAGAAACTTTGCTTGATTCTGTCAATCGTGAATTGATTCGTATAAATATTAATGCTTCGTCGCATTACAAAATTCAGTCCTCGAATATCGTCGAATCCGCCTATATGATCGAAGTGCGGATGAGTATATAATATGCCGTCGAGCCGATTAATGGAATTATTAAGCATTTGCTGACGGAAGTCAGGAGTAGTGTCGATTACTAAATTAGTATCTTCGGTTTGAATCAATAAAGAAGCTCGAAGCCTTTTATCTCTGGAATCAATCGAAGTACAAGTTGGACAGTCGCACCCGATAGTCGGCACGCCGGACGACGTACCGCTACCGAGAACTGTATAAATTATATTTTTAGATGTGTTTTTCTGCATGATACGAGCTTCTAACGAGTGGAGCAGATTCTACGATTTCGAATCCCATTTCTAATCCGATCCGTTTATATTCGGCGAATTCGTCTGGATGCACATATCGAGCGACTGGATAATGAGCTTTAGTCGGTTGCAAATATTGTCCGATAGTTACTATATCGACTAAATTCGCTTTCAAATCCTTTAATACTTCGATTACTTGTTCTTTGGTTTCGCCAAGCCCGACCATCATGCCGGATTTAGTTTTCAGTCCGAATTCTTTCGCTGCTTTCAGTACAGAAAGAGATTGATCATAGTCTGCTTGAGGACGAACAATTGGGAAAAGTTCACGCACAGTTTCAATATTATGATTCAATATATCCGGTCTTTCGGCAAATACTATATTCAGTAAATCTGGCTTTGCCCTAAAATCTGGAATAAGCACTTCCAAAGTTACGTTTGGATTTACAGCTTTGATTGAGCGAATAATTTCCGCCCAAAATGCAGCACCGCTGTCTGCTAAATCATCACGAGTAACGGAAGTAACCACCGCATGGCGTAATTTCATTTGCTTAATGGATTCGGCTACGTTCATCGGCTCATTTGGATCCGGTTCGCACGGGTTGCCAGTGCCAACAGCACAATATTTACAATTGCGAACGCAAGTATCGCCAAGCACCATAAATGTAGCAGTGCCGCAATTCCAGCATTCTGCCATATTCGGGCAATGGGCTTCTTCGCATACGGTGTGAAGCGATTTCGACCGCATCATGCTTTTAACGTTAGCGAAGTTTTCTCCTCCGGGAGCTCTTACTTTCAGCCATTCCGGACGAGTGGGACGTGTTTTATTTTCTTCTATTTCCATATTTTATATATATTTAACATAATAAAAAAAGGGCAGACCATAAGAGGCACTGCCCAGAACACTTTTTAATAGGTATTTACTATATTCATATTTTATCCCCGATTACCCCAAATAAGTTCTTAGAGATTTCGATCGAGAAGCATGGCGGAGTCTGCGAATTGCTTTTTCCTTAATCTGGCGAACTCTTTCGCGAGTTAAGTTGAATTTCTCGCCGATTTCTTCTAATGTCAATGCTTGACTGTCGAGACCGAAATACAGCTTAATCACTTCGGCTTCTCTTGGGCTTAGTGTAGTCAACACTTGCTTTACTTCTTCGCGAAGAGATTCGCGGATAAGCTCAGAGTCCGGCGGCGGTTGCTGTTCATTTGGTAATATATCGAGTAGGCGATTGTCTTCGCCTTGCACGAATGGAGCATCTACAGAGAGGTGTCTGCCTGATATTTTAATAGTCTCCGCAATTTCCGGAACTGTCATTTCTAAGTTCTCGGCTAATTCTGCGGCGGTCGGCTCACGCTCATATTTTTGCTCTAATTCGCTAAATTTTTTGCCAATCTTGTTCAAAGCCCCCACTCTATTGAGCGGTAAACGCACGATACGGCTTTGCTCGGCAAGAGCTTGTAAGATAGACTGACGAATCCACCATACGGCATAAGAAATGAATTTGAACCCACGAGTTTCGTCGAATCTTCGAGCGGCTTTTATTAGTCCTAAATTGCCTTCGTTTATCAAATCACCAAGGGAAAGCCCTTGATTCTGATATTGCTTGGCAACGGACACAACGAATCTTAAATTTGCTTTAACCAATCTTTCCAAAGAGCGGGTTCCTTCGAAACCACCTTTTTTGATAGATTGAGCCAAAGTAATTTCGTCTTCGGCATCTAAAAGCTCAACTCTGCCAATTTCTTGCAGATATTTGTCGAGCGATTGACTCTCGCGATTTGTGTATTGTTTTGTTATTCTCATATTTCGTTTAAGTTGTTTATGAAATACCTCTTAAAACTAAAGCAAGCACAACGACGAATTACGAAAAAAGCTATTGTTATGAATATCATTTATATTTCTGTTTTTCACTGATTTTGGGCTAAAATCGTTAACTAAGCGATGAAATATCAGTTAATTATGTAGTTAATATGATTTAGATT
>CAZIIZ010000554.1:0-2669 GCA_964539225.1 uncultured Hyphomicrobiales bacterium
GAGATTTTAAAGATGTAGAGTTAATCAAAGCGAAATGTGCCTCAATCAGGAAACGCGAATCTGAAGGCGATGATATATTCAAAAAAGCAATTTCCGAAGTATTCCAGACTGGCGACCCTATTGCAATTATCAAGTGGAAAGAAATTTACGAAAAATACGAAAAAGCTATCAACCGTTGCGAAGATTCAGCCAATCTGATCGAAGAAATTCTTATCGAGTCGGCATAGTCCATTGAGAAATATTATAATTTTAAACATTTTTGAAAACTAATAGAGAATAATAACAAATGGATGGATTGTGGTTTGTAGTAATTCTAACGGTAGTAATTGCGTTAGCATTTGATATGATAAATGGTTTTCACGATGCGGCGAATTCGATAGCCACTGTCGTTTCAACTCGTGTATTATCGCCAAAAGTAGCCGTACTTTGGGCAGCATTTTTTAATTTTATCGCAATGTTTATTTTCGCTCCAAAGGTAGCCGACACAATTGCCAAGATTGTAATAATTGATCCTGCCGACCCGGCTTTCGTCTGGGTAGTATTAACTGGATTGATTGGTGCAATTGTTTGGGATTTAATCACTTGGTGGTGGGGACTGCCGACCAGTAGTTCGCACGCTTTAATCGGTGGATTCGCCGGAGCAGGTATTGCTTATAAAGGCTTAGATATTATCAGATGGCATAAACTTTGGGAAACAATTGCTTTTATTCCTTTAGCTCCAATATTAGGACTAGTATCGGCGTTTGTACTGATGATAGCTGTCTATTGGATATTCCGCAAATGGTATCCCCGCAGAATAGATAAATTTTTTAGAAAAGGTCAATTAGTCTCAGCAGCACTTTATTCTTTAGGTCATGGCGGTAACGACGCACAGAAAACTATGGGTATTATAGTCGCTCTTTTAATCGCAGCCGGTATATTCAGTCCAAATATCAAACTTTCAATTATGGACTGGCATACAGCTTGGATAATTCTATCGTGCCACTTAGCGATGGCAATCGGTACAGCTTTTGGCGGATGGAAAATAGTAAAAACTATGGGAATGAAATTAACGAAGTTGAAACCCGTACACGGCTTCGTAGCAGAAACTGCCGGGGCAGCTACAATTTTCTTAGCTACTCACTTAGGTATTCCAGTGTCAACTACTCACGTAATTGCTGGTTCTATCGTAGGCGTTGGAGCTACTACTAATTTAGCCGGAATCAAATGGAAAATAGCTTCTCGTATCGTAATGGCTTGGTTCGTTACTATTCCTTTTGCGGCGATTGTAGCAGCTGTTTGTTTTTGGCTGTCAGTACCGCTTCACTAAATTGATAGCGTAATAATTTTAAAATCAAAGCGAGTATTGTCAATACTCGCTTTTTTGTATTTGGAGTATAGAATTTGTAAAGATAAATCCCTTAGAAACGAAATAATATTTATTGAATATAGTCTATAACGTTTTAAAAGTTTATATCGAGAAATGATTATGCTAAAGAAAATATGCTGTTTTGTAATATTATTTTATTCTATCGTAAACGTCAATATAGCTCAGGAAAAGGGTAATCCGCAACCTGATTCATCTGCTAAAAAAATCGAATACTATACTGCTAAATTTAAAGCTATATTAGAGACTATCCATACAAACTACGACGACACAGTCGATATAGCAAAACTCTCGGATAAGTGCTTCAATGCCATGTTGGGTTCGCTAGACCCTTTCTCTCGCTATTTTCCTAATATTACTTGGAAGGCAATGTTAGAAGAAAGCAAAGGCGTGAGCGTCGGAGTCGGCTTAACATTGTTTGCTAAAAATGACACTTTAGTCGTCGTGCATATCGCAGAGAACAGCCCAGCCGCTAATCAGAATATTAAAACCGGAGATAAGGTATTATTTATTGACGGGAAGAGCTTTATCGGTCAATCCGTAGCGGCAGCAAATAAAATATTAGAAGGCACTGAGAACACTAAAGTAGAAATAATTTTCAAACAAAAAGCAGGCAATGACCTTAAATCCGTAACGATAGAACGCAAAGAATTCGAATTACCAAGTATATCTTCGCACTTTATTGTTCCCGGCGAAAATGCTTTATACGTTAAAATGGTTCGCTTCGCTGCAATTTCTTCTGAAGAATTAAAATCGGTAATTAAACAGTACAAGAAAAGCGAATATAAATCATTAATCTTAGATTTGAAAGATAATCCCGGCGGCAATCTCGACGCAGTCATCAATATTTGCAAAGAATTTACCGCCAAGGGCGACACTTTGTTAATGACTAAAGCCAAGAATGCTACCTACAAATTACAATTTATCAATGATAAATCCGGCGAATTACAATCAATACCTTTGCTAATTATAGTAAACGAATCATCGGCTTCAGCAAGCGAAATATTTGCTGGCGTTGCTCAAGATTTAGACCGAGGAATTGTGGTCGGAGCTTCTACTACAGGCAAAGGATTAGTGCAGAAAAGTTGGACTTACACCGATACTTCTGCCTTTCGTATTACAGTAGCTAAATACTATACGCCTTCGGGACGATTAATTCAAAAGCCTTATAACTTAGACACGAATAATTTAATTTCGCCAGAAATGAAAATGAATATGACTCCGGAAGCTATCAATAGTCTAAAAGAAATAATGATAAAAAATGGCGGACAAATTCAAGTGCCTATTTACAAAACTCGCAAAG
>CAZIIZ010000555.1:0-2669 GCA_964539225.1 uncultured Hyphomicrobiales bacterium
CGCACGTTCAATAGGACCATACTCATTAATTACTCAACAACCTCTCGGTGGTAAAGCACAATTCGGTGGACAGAGACTTGGAGAGATGGAAGTATGGGCATTAGAAGCCTACGGAGCAGCAGCTACTTTGCAAGAAATGATTACATTGAAATCAGATGACGTGCAGGGAAGAGCCAAAATGTATGAAGCAATAGTAAAAGGCGACAATATGCCTCAACCTAATATTCCTGAATCTTTCAATGTATTGGTTCGCGAATTGCAAGGCTTATGCTTAGATTTGGATATTAGTTAGTTTATATATATTGACAAACTCTCTTCACGTCGAATTGGAATTGTCTAATTTAATAATGAGTAAAGTTGTCGTAATGCAGCTTGGTTGAATTTAAGTCGATAAACAAAAAAGAAATATATAAATAGAAAGAGGAGCAGATCAATGCAATCAAAAGCCATACCTCGTAAAGGCTTTTCTAAAATTTCGATAAAAATCGCCTCTCCGGACGATATATTGAATCGTTCACACGGTGAAGTTACAAAGCCGGAAACGATAAATTACCGCTCTTTCCGTCCGGAAAAAGACGGTTTGTTCTGCGAAAAAATATTTGGTCCAATCAGAGATTGGGAATGTGCCTGCGGAAAATACAAAAGAATCCGATATAAAGGCATTGTATGCGATAGATGCGGTGTAGAGGTAACTCAGAAATCCGTCCGTCGCGAGAGAATGGGACACATTATGCTCGCCGTACCGGTGGTGCATATTTGGTTCTTACGTTCGTTGCCAAGCAAAATAGCCGGTATCTTAGGAATGCCGACTAAAGATGTTGAAAGAATAGTTTATTATGAATCATATACAGTAGTTCAGCCCGGTACAACCGGACTTCAAGCTAAAGACTTGCTTACAGAAGATCAATATTTAGAAATATTAGAATCTTTACCAAGAGAACACCATGAACTTGACGATGAAGATCCGAATAAGTTCGTAGCTACCATTGGTGCGGAAGCAATTAAAGAGCTTTTAAAAAGAGTGGATGTAGAAGAGCTTTATTATGAATTGAAGAGAAATCTAAAAGTAGAAACTTCAATGCAGAAAAAAGCAGAATTACTCAAGAGATTGAGAATTCTTGACGCATTTACTCACAGAGAAGATATGTCTATAGAAAACAGACCTGAATGGATGGTATTAGATGTGATTCCGGTAACTCCTCCGGATTTACGTCCATTAGTCCCATTAGAGGGCGGAAGATTCGCCACTTCAGATTTGAACGATTTATATAGACGTGTAATCATTAGAAACAACAGATTAAAAAGATTAATAGATATTAAAGCTCCTGAAGTAATTCTTCGTAATGAAAAAAGAATGCTTCAAGAGTCGGTAGATGCTTTGTTTGATAACAGTCGCCGTGCAGTACGAGCTGAATCTCAGAGAGCATTGAAATCATTAGCTGATACATTGAAGGGTAAAACCGGTCGTTTCCGTCAAAACTTGCTCGGTAAACGTGTGGATTATTCTGGTCGTTCGGTTATCGTGGTAGGTCCGGAATTGAAATTGCACGAATGCGGTTTGCCTAAAGATATGGCGGTTGAATTATTCAAACCGTTCATTATCCGTAAGCTAATCGAAAGAGGACACGTTAAAACCGTTAAATCTGCAAAGAAAATGGTAGAACGCAAAACCACTGAAGTGTGGGACATCTTAGAAAGAGTAATTGACGGTCATCCAGTAATGCTTAACCGTGCTCCTACTTTGCATAGACTTGGTATCCAAGCATTCCAACCAAGACTTATCGAAGGTAAAGCGATTCAGTTGCATCCTTTAGTATGTACTGCCTTTAATGCGGATTTCGATGGCGATCAAATGGCGGTTCACGTACCGATTTCATTCGAAGCTCAGTTAGAAGCGTTGTTGCTAATTTTGGCTCCGCATAACATTATGCATACTCAAAATGGCGATCCAATTGCCGTGCCTTCTCAGGACATGGTTCTTGGTGTGTATTATTTAACTAAAATCCGTAAAGGAGCTTTAGGCGAAGGCAAAACATTTGCATCTAAAAAAGATGTAATAATTGCTCTAAACCAAGGCATAGTAGATTTACACGCTAAAGTAAAAGTTCGTTTCGCCCCTGGCGTATTTGAAGAAACAGGTGTTGGTAGAATTATTCTTAATGAAATTGTACCAGTCGAATTAGGCTTCTTGAACGAGTTACTTACTAAAAAGAGACTACGTCAAATTATTGGACTTTGCTTCCGCAAAGCAGGATTAGCTAAAACAGTTCAATTCCTTGATGATTTGAAGAACACTGGATTCGCTTATGCGACTCGTGGTGGTTTGTCCGTAAGTATCCACGAAGTGGTAATTCCTGAAGAAAAAACAATTGTAATCGAAGCTTCAAATAAGAAAATCGACGAAATTGAATTTGCATACCAAAACGGTGTGATTTCAGCAGGCGAGAGAACAAATAAAATTATCGATACATGGTCAACTGCAACAAACAGAATTGCTGATAAATTGTATAGTGAATTATCGAAAGATAATGGCGGATTTAACCCATTCTGGATGATGCTTGACTCTCAAGCGAGAGGTTCTAAAGAGCAGATTCGTCAGCTTGCAGGTATGCGTGGTTTGATGGCTAAACCTAAGAAATCTTTATCCGGTTCAACCGGTGAGTTAATTG
>CAZIIZ010000556.1:0-2659 GCA_964539225.1 uncultured Hyphomicrobiales bacterium
TATACGGCCTATTAATTCGTGCGCCTCTTCCATAATAGTTAAATCAGCTGCAAAGTTCGTATCGAATACAGCATCAAATCCCAATCTACGCAACGCCGTAACGGTCTTACCGGTGGCTGTAGTACCGACAGGCAAATTCCATCCTTCGCCAATTGCGGCACGAATAGCTGGAGCAGTTTGCACTACTACATGTTTACTTGGGTCATTGATAGCATTCCATATTTCTTCAGTATTATTCTTTTCAGTAAATGCAGAAGTCGGGCAAACGTTGATACATTGACCGCACTTAATACAAACAGAATTCTCCATAGATTGCATGAATGCCGGAGCTACTACAGTATTAAATCCTCTATACATCTGGCTTAAATTTGTAACGCCCTGAATTTCTTTGCACACCCTGACGCATCTTTGGCACAGAATACATTTTTCAGCATCTCGCACCACAGAATAATCAGTCTTATCAATCGGATGATGCTTCCTTTCGCCTTCAAAAATTCTCTCACGTACTCCGAGCTTATAGGCTAAGTTCTGCAATTCGCAATTTCCATCTCTTTCGCAAGTTTGGCATTCTTTTGGGTGATTATCGAGCATCAATTCTACTAAATCTCTTCGAGCTTCTCGAATAGCAGGCGAATTAGTTTTTACTTTCATTCCTTCGCTAATTTTAGTAGCACAAGCAGGCAAATAGTTAACCGAGCCTTCTACTTCCACCACGCAAATTCTGCAAGCACCTTCAGTAGATAGAAATGGATGGTAACAAAGTCTCGGCACGTGAGCTCCGATTTTATCGCCTGCTTCCATTATCGTAGTACCTTCCGGCACAGCTACATCAATTCCATCAATAACAGCATTTATATATTTCATTTATTATATTCTCCGATTTTTCGTTTCAATTTCAAAATATTACACTTTATAAATAGCATCAAAATTACATACGTTGAAGCATTCGCCGCATTTAATACATTTGTCTTGATTAATGGTATGGATTTGCTTTCTTGCTCCGTCGATACAAGTAACCGGACATCTGCGAGCACAAAGTGTACAACCAGTACATTTATCTTCATCGACTACGTATTTAATCAATCTTGCACATTTCTGAGTTGGGCAACGCTTTTCATTTATATGAATTTCATATTCTTCACGGAAATGCTTAATTGTAGATAATACGGGATTAGGAGCTGATTGACCAAGACCGCAAAGCGAAGTTTTCTTAATCAAATTGCCCAATCTTTCCAATTTATCCAAATCCTCCATCTCGCCTTCGCCATTTGTGATTTTGGTAAGTATCTCAAGCATTCTCACTGTTCCTTCTCGGCAAGGCAAGCATTTACCGCAAGATTCATCTTTAGTAAATTCTAAGAAGAACTTAGCAGTAGCTACCATACAATCTCTTTCGTCGAGAATAATCATACCGCCCGAACCCATAATTGAGCCAGCTGCTTTCAATGAATCATAATCAACCGGAGTGTCGAGCATCGAAGCAGGAATACATCCGCCGGATGGACCTCCTGTTTGAACGGCTTTCAATTTTTTGCCATCAGGAATACCGCCACCAATATCATAAATCACTTCACGCAGAGTAGTTCCCATCGGAACTTCCACCAAACCAGTATTAACAATATTGCCGGCTAAAGCGAATACTTTCGTACCCTTGCTGCCTTCAGTTCCAATTCTATTGAACCAATCCGCTCCATAAAGCATGATGGCAGGTACGTTCGCCCATGTCTCAACGTTGTTAATGCAGGTTGGATGTCCCCAAAGTCCGCTAACAGCTGGGTATGGAGGGCGAATGCGAGGCTGTCCACGTTTTCCTTCGATGCTATGAATTAACGCAGTTTCTTCGCCACAAACAAATGCTCCGGCACCGAGTCTGATTTCTACATCAAAGTCGAATCCGGAACCTAATATATTTTTGCCTAATAAATTTTTCTCTTTAGCCTTTTGGATAGCATTTTCTATGCGTTTAATTGCCAATGGATATTCCGCACGAATATACATATAGCCTTTATTAGCTCCGATAGCATAACCGCCGATTGCCATACCTTCGAGAATACAGAATGGATCGCCCTCTAAGGCACTTCTATCCATAAACGCACCGGGATCGCCTTCGTCGGCATTGCAGATTACGTATTTAATCTTATCTTCGGAAGCAGCTGTAAATTTCCACTTAGTACCAGTTGGGAAGCCGCCACCGCCTCTGCCTCTAAGACCGGATTTAATCATTTCGTTTATTACGAAATCATTTGAACCTTTGTACAGCACACGAGCTAAACCTTCAAAACCTTGAGATTGTACACAATCAGTTAAACTTTCAGGATCGATGATACCGCAATTGCGAAGCGTTATTCTAGTTTGTTTATTGAAAAATGACACGTCGCCATAGAACTTAAAGTAAGTCTCGGTGAGCAAATCAGTGTGAACTAAAAATTCTTTAGAAACTTGATTATTTACAATATGAGAATCAATAATCTTCGACAATTCAGCTTCAGATTCAAATTTATAAATTGCATTTTCAGGGTAAACCATCATTACGCCATGTTCTTCTTTCTCGTCGGCTTGCTCGTCGTGGCATAATCCGATACAGCCACCGCTCAATACTCTTACTGCGTCAGGTGCTAAATGTTTTTCTTTTAGGATTCTATTAAAAGTATCGTTCCAA
>CAZIIZ010000557.1:0-2656 GCA_964539225.1 uncultured Hyphomicrobiales bacterium
CGAAGACTCGCTCCACAGGAATGACAACTCAGAGAGATGTGTATAATGGTTAGCTACTATGCCTGATTCAATCTCAACAGTAATTTTATATTCGCCATATTTAGCATGAAAATGTGCAGGCGAATAATCATTTTATAGCATAGTTATTACTATACCCAAAAATCTACTAATCTCCGGCATTACTATCTCCGAATTAATTATGAATTGCGTATTATCTGACGTATTATTTTATAAATTAGTGGGTCTGTCTCATAAGTAGATAAATGACTACCGATGGGACAGCCCCTATTCTATTTCTACCTTCGGAAGGTTTCTTATCCTTCCGAAGGTTTAAGAAACCTAAATCACTTCTACATCTTTTGCCGGAATCCACGCTTCGCGACCGTCTGAGATTTTCACTTTGAACCAATTGTCTTTGGTGTCTAAAATTTTAACTTTAGTGCCTTCGTGCAGTACGAACGAAGTTTCTGCTGTCGGGTCTAAACCGGATTTCATATCCACTACCGGAGTCATCACGATAGCAGTATCTTTGGCATTTTCGATATTCAATCGAGTAATTGCCGACGAAATTCCAATTAATGCCATCAACCCGAATAGACAAGCGATACCGAAATATAAACGCTTCTTCCACTGAGTTACTGCGAACATTTTCAATGCCAAAGCAATAATTACTATGCTCAGATGAATCAGAAACGCCACAGCCCAAGCCGTAGAATCAAATCTATTCACTTGCTGCATCACCCATGAATACAAGAAGAATGGCTCTATCACCGGAATTTTATCAACAATTTTTTGATTAGCAATTCGCAAATTCAGATTAATATCTTCGTCCCTCGGCGACATTAATTTAGCTTTCTCGTAGTACAAAATTGCTTTCGGGAAGTTCGCAGTCTTATAACTTGCGTTGCCCAGATTGAAGTAAAGTTCCGCCGAATGCTCGCCCGATTTCAGAATTTTATTATATAAATCTATCGCATTTTCGTAATTTCCGGCTTTGTAATGTTTATTCGCTGTTTTGAATATTTCTTGATTATCCGCATACGCCGAATTAATTACGAACATCCCAATTATTGCTATCAATATTGCTTTTATTCTATTTCCCATTACTTTTTCTCCATTTCAATAATTATTGATTCGCCTTCGTTCAATAAATCTGCCGGACTATCATTAGGATTCACCGGAGCATAGCGAGCATATTCGCATTTTTCTAACATAGTAACAATTTTTTCGGATAAAGGATTTGAGCTTTCAATATCCGTTTCATTTCCATTTGCCTCTGTCTTGTCATTCCTGCGTATGCAGGAATCTACTAATTCCCGTATTTTGTCTTTCGACAATTCCGCCACTACGATGTTGAATTTATTACTCAAATATTCAAGCAATGCCTTGTGCGATTCTTCATAGAATTTATTCACATCGCCGCTTTCCAATGCTTTGCGAGCAGTCGAGAAACGCTTTTTAGCATATTTCCCGGCGTATTTACTATTGTAAACGCTTACATTTTCTTCTTGATCTTCTTTGCGACGTTTATAGTAAATCAAGAATATAAACGCACCAATCGGCAGAATGGCGATTGCATAGAACCATAGCGAATTTGTAAAACTTGCACCAATTTTGCTTAAAGTAGTTTTATCTTTGATAAATCGTATATCCGAATTCATCATCGCCACGCCCTGCTGATTATTCCCGCCATAATCGGAGTACATTCCTTTTTCTACGTCGATTAGAATATCGTCCGAGCTTAGAGTAACGTATTTACCTTGCTTATAGTCGAAGTATATAAATTTAGTCGCAGGGATTTTGAATTGTCCCGGATTGCGAGGGATAATAATATATTCATAAGTTTTTTCGCCACTCATACCTTCGGGCGAGAAACTGATTTTATCGTCAATTTTCGGTTCGAATTGCTCAATATCGCTCGGCAAATTGATAATCGGAGCTTGCACTAATTTCAAGTTGCCATTGCCCGAAATCTTGAATTTCAAGCTAACGGGTTCGTTTGTTTTTAGCTTGTTTTTGTCAATTGTAGCGGTAAATTTATAATTGCCCACTGCATTGCCGAATTCCGCAGGAAGCGGTTCGGGCAAAGCTTTCACGTTCACTTTGCGAGTCTCGGATTTGCCATTATATTTAAAATCTTTATAGCCGGACGAGAATGGATCGTCGAAAAAGTCATCGAACCCGAATGGGTCGCGGCTTCTGCTTCTTTGGCTTTGAGTTCGCAAGCGAACAGTAAATTCCATATCCAATGGCTCAACCACTAATTCTCCGGTTTGCTGGGGAATCAATAATACTTTTTTCAGATCCGCCACTTTATATCGCACTCCATTAATTACTTCAGTGGAAGTAAAACTAATCTGAGTAATATCAATTTCCTGCGACCAAAAGCCATTATAGACCGGCATTTTCGGAGCAGAAATGTTTATTAAATTCAGTTCGGGATTGACGTATAATTTATAAGTAGCATAGACCGGTTCGCCTTTGTATGCCGAACTTTTATTTACGTTCAATTTCGTAAATAGATTTTTAGCGATTATCTCGTGGGCTTGCTTATCAATATCCTTAGCATTGGCTTGATTAGCAGCACTTTGCTGAGACTGTTGGGGCTGTTGTCCCTGCTGTTGAGCGGCTTGCTGCTGTGGCTTTTGGCTCGCCT
>CAZIIZ010000558.1:0-2654 GCA_964539225.1 uncultured Hyphomicrobiales bacterium
GCTTTTGGCTCGCCTTGTTGACCGTAATCTGAATTGGATTAGAACGTAACACTTCGCCGCCGGATTTGATTTCCGCAGTTGGGATAGTGTAAGTGCCGGGAGCTTCCGCTTTCAATACGTAAGTATATGCAAACGATTGCGACACTTTGCCATTAATAATTTGGGTGTAGCTCGACTGGCTCGGTCCCATCAGAATAGTAAACCCCTTAAACAAAGGAGCTTTGAAATTGCTAACGTCTGTTTTATCGACTTTGAACGTTACCTGAATTTGCTCGCCTACCTCTACAGGGTTGCGATTAACCGAAGCGATGAAGCTCGCAGAATATGCCACTTGTGCCGATGCTATCAGCAAAAAGCATATCAATAATCTGAATAATTTACTACTTGAGAATCTCATATTTCTTTACTTATTAAACTTAAAAATAAGTCATTATAGATGAAATATTTCAATTTTTATTGTGGTTTTTTGAAAGTAAAACGTATTGAACATAATAAAACCGAGTAGTGGCTGTTGGGTCTTAAATTAAAGTAACCTAATATTATTATTGAACGTCTCTATTGTACCCGGGTAAGAATAATTTGCATATATTAATTATTTTTAGTAAATTGCAAAAATTCAACACTAATAAGCTATATTTTAAATAATTAATTTATATGGACTAATTTTATGAAACCACTAATTTTAATGCTTTTTGCGATGCTCTGCGTTTCGCAAATAGCACATTCCGAAGATGTTAAACTACTTTGGGAACACACTCCTTTGCAAAGTTTGATTATGACCGGAGACGGGAAATATCTATACGAACCGAACAACGGAATTATAATCAATACAGAAACCTCCGTTGTAACCCCATGCGAATTTGGGAAACTTCCAAACGGATACAAGTCGTTTGCCGATAGCAAATTCCAATACTATATCGAAAGTACTAAACAAATTAAAATCTATGACTTTGAGAATAATTCAATCAGCTATGAAGATGTTAGTTATATTAAAGATGTAGGCAATGTAGCACCACTTACATATTCAAGAAATTATATTATTGCAAATATTCTTGATGGATATGGCAAATATAAGGTTTATGTGTTTGACCGAAGAACAAAATCAGTAATCTATACTTATGAATATGACAATGAGACTTTCCCAAGGTTTGCAATGATTTCAGCCAATGAAAACGGATTTTTCTTAATATATAATGAAAAAATGATGTCGTATAATATGAAAACAGGGGAGAAATATTGTACTGTGGACGGCACTTATGGTGTGCAAAATGATTCACCTCAACGAAAGTTTTATCCCAATGATACTACATTAATACTGTTTGATTATTCGAAAATCAAGACTATTAATCCTAAAACCAATGAAATAAGATATAATAATACTGACGCAAGTACTGTATTCGAGAATATAAGCATTATTCCAAACTGCGACTCTCTACTAAAGTATGGCTTGAAAAATTATGCATATTTTTTGAATATATATACAAACAAAGTAACAGCTCATAAAATCGCTGCGACCACTAGTATAAATATTGCTATGAAAGGAAATAGTTTTTTCGAGTACTATATTGATTCTAATAAGATTATCAAGCGAGACCTAATAGCTGACACATCAATGATATTATTCCAGCAAGCCGATAAAAAATGCAATAGATATTGGGACGGAGCGAAAGAATTATTCGAAAATAAATACCTAAGCTCAGACCAAAATGGAATTTTTATTGCTTCAAATGATTATTATGTATATTTAATCGATTATTTAAGTGGAAATTTGAAAAATAGAATTGACAATTATTCCTTTAATGAAATTAATGAAAATGGATTTTGGTTTCTACCGAATTATCAAAATAGATTAATGAAGTTTGATTTTACAAGTAAATTGATTACAGATTCAACAAATAAAACTAAATATGATATAATTAGTATCAATTCTAAATACGCTGTTACTTATCAAAAGAATGCTATATCACGTTTAGCATATATTGAAGATTTAAAAAATGAGAGAATTATTGATTCACTGAAAATTGAATATGATCCAGCCCATTCTAACCCAATTCCAAACTCGACTTGGGGAATAGAATACTTCGACCCGAAAAATAGTTCTGCATTCAAAAAGTTCAGTCTATTCCCTATGATTTATGATGCCGAGTTGTATATTCTTCCGAGTATGGAAAAGAAATATACTTGGAAATTTGATCAAGTTAATCTAAGCGTGGTCGCCCCGAATAATAATTCTATCGCATTTGTCTATAAAAATAATCCCAAAGCAGTAGTATTCCATAATTTAGAAACAAATAGAGATGACACTTTGCATACTGATTTCTCAATCAAGAGACTAATCTTTGCACAGCATTGTAAATTGTTCATGTTGCAAGATTCAGCATTAAGTACAGTCGCCATTTATCGCTACGACGACAGAAAAGAACTTGCCAAACTCAATATTGAGGGCGATATATATCCTTCCAATAATTTGGGTTATTTAATAGCTAACAGCCAAAAGAATACTCATATAAGTTGCTATCAGCTTGATTATTTCAAATATTCATCTGCCGTTGACAATACTGATAATGAAGCCGCAGTATCAATTTATCCCAATCCAAGCTCTGAAAATCTGACTTTAAAGAATAACGAGAAAGAAAGTATCAATAGCGTAGAAA
>CAZIIZ010000559.1:0-2651 GCA_964539225.1 uncultured Hyphomicrobiales bacterium
AGAGCGAACAATACCTTCGATGTCGCCATTGCCCAACTTAGTTTTAGTTTGACCTTCAAATTGCGGATTCGCAACCATTAACGAGATAACAGCAGTCAAACCCTCTCGGAAATCCTCGCCAGTAATTTGGACTTTGCTATTCTTATTATTCAAATTTGCTTGAGCATAAGCATTCAAAGTACGAGTCAAAGCTGAACGGAATCCGGTAACGTGAGTACCGCCTTCAATCGTATTAATATTATTTACATAAGAAAGCACATTCTCAGTATAGCCGTTATTGTATTGGAAACAAATTTCAATTTTAGTTTCTACGGCATTGATTCCTAAATCGCTACCAGAAATCAAAATTGGCTTTACTAGAACTGTTGCTGATTCATCAATATAATTTACAAAATCAACTAAACCACCGACATAATGAAATACTTCTGACCTCATGTCGCGTTCGTCAGTGATGACGATAGAAACGTTCGGATTCAAGAATGCTAATTCTCTTAATCGTTCTGTTACTTTGTTGTATTTGAATACAATTGTAGAGAAAATCGAAGCATCCGGCAAGAATCTCACGGTAGTACCAGTTTTCTTAGTAGTACCGATTTCTTGAATATCGCCCTGAGGAATACCCATTTTGTAATTTTGTTGGAATATTTTACCTTCTCTTTGGATAGTAACAATAATATCGGAGGAAAGTGCATTAACGCAGGATACACCTACGCCGTGCAGACCGCCGGATACTTGATACGAACCCTTGTCGAATTTACCGCCTGCGTGCAATGTACACATTACAACTTCGAGAGTAGAAATGCCCTTCACGGGGTGAATACCCGTCGGGATACCACGACCGTTATCGCTTACGGAACAAGAACCGTCGCTATGCAAAACTACCTCAATTTTATCGCAGTAGCCGGCTAAGGCTTCATCGATTGAGTTATCAACAACTTCTTGAATCAAATGATGAAGACCGCGTTCACCAACGTCTCCGATATACATCGCAGGGCGTAGTCGAACAGCCTCTAAACCTTCTAATACTTTAATACTACTCTCGGAATAACCTCCGGAGTTGCTAACACTCTTCTGATTTGTAATTTCTTCCATTTTTATCTTATCTATATGCTTAAATATATTTTCATTTTATACGATGTTAAACTACAAATATACGAAATTTTCTTGACTTAACCACAAAAAATCGTATATCATTTCTTGCGAATTCCTTCAGAAATTTCTCTAAGCCAATTATCTTTATTCTCAAGGAAATATTCCATTGCTCTGTCGTAATCGTTGGGAATAATGCCGTCTAAAATAGCTTCTTCTATTGCAGTTTTGATTAATCCTACCGCAATGGAAGGTTGGATATTGCATAGCTCCATAATTTCCTCGCCACGCACCGGAGATTGGAATTCTCTGAGTTTATCTTTTTCCTGCACATCTATTACTTTAGCTCGGACGATCTCGTAATTATTCAAATATTTTTCGGATAATTTAGGATTGTTAGTAGTAATATCAGCTCGGCATAGTGTAAATAAATCATTTAAGGCATCGCCCGATAAAAACGCTAATCTACGTATTGCCGAATCAGTAACTTCGTCGCTTACTAATGCCATCGGACGCTGATGCAACCGCACTAATCTCTCTACGTAATCAATATTTTCAAATGGTAATTTCAATTTTTTAAATATACCCGGCACCCAGCGAGCTCCTAATTCTTCATGTCCGTGGAAGCTCCAGCCGATCGACTCCGTGAAATGTTTAGTGCGTGGTTTGGCTATGTCGTGTATCAAAGCGGCGAACCTAAGCCAAGTATTATCAGATAGTTCTGCTATTGTATCTAATACTTTTAAAGTGTGATTAAATACGTCTTTATGGTTATGCTCCACTCCATCTACTATACGCTTCTCCGAACCTTTAAGTCTGTATAATTCAGGAAATATTTTATCCAAAATATTCATTTTTAGCAGTAAATGCAAGCCAATGCTTGGTTTAGGAGAATTAATGATTTTCATAAATTCATCGCTAATTCTCTCGATAGAAATTATTTTAATTCTATCGGAAATTTGCACTGCTGCCTCGATTAATTCATCAGTCAAATAGAACCCCAATTGAGAAGCAAATCGTGCTGCTCGCATAATTCGCAAGGGATCATCAGAAAATGTAACTATTGGGTCTAATGGAGTGCGAAGAATTCCATTTTCCATATCCTCTAAGCCATTAAATAAATCGAGAACTTTGCCCATTTCAGAACTATGAATTTTAGCGGCTAAGGCATTAATTGTAAAATCTCTGCGTTTAATATCGTCGTATAAAGTCCCTTGTTCGACTATAGGATTGCGAGATTCGGGCAGGTATTCTTCCTTGCGAGTGCCGACGAATTCGCATTTGAATTCTCCAATTGGCACTAAGGCTGTGCGAAATCTTTTGTAAAAAATTGGTTTCGTACGGAAATTATCTGCTACTTTTTGAGCAAAATCGAAACAATCGCCAACTACCGTGAAATCGAAATCGGTTCTCGGTCGGTCTAAGATGCAATCCCGAACATAGCCACCGACTATATATACATCGGTATTATATTCTTCTGCTAATTCGCCAATTTCCAATATTATTGGTTCGGTTATTTCAATTTGAGTATTGCCATTACAGCCAAACCAACCATGTGCAAA
>CAZIIZ010000560.1:0-2643 GCA_964539225.1 uncultured Hyphomicrobiales bacterium
CCGAAGATCTGGCGAAGGCCGATGGAGCCGACAAACGGCGGTAGCACCAGCGGGACAAGGATGAGGGCGACAAAGAAGGCGCGTCCGGGAAAACGGTGACGGTCGGCGAAGTAGGCCAGCGGCAGGCCCAGTGCGAAGGCGAGGACCGTGGTCGTGGTTGCGAGTAGGGACGAGGTGATCAGACCGTCGCGGTAGATCGGGTTGGCCAGCACGGCGCCGATGAAGCGGAGCGTGAAGTGGCCGTCGGCGTCGAGAAATCCGCCCTGCACGATCTGGATGATCGGCCAGAGGAGGAAACACCCGAAGAAGGCAAGGGTGCCTAGGAAGACGAGGCTGGCGAGCCAGCGGGACATGGGCCCGGAGTATCCACGGCGGACCCCAAGCGCCATCAGAAAGGTACAGTGTATTCAACACTGGGAGATTATGATAAAGCTTTAGGGCAATACACGAAGGCTCTAACGTATTATTCTTATCGTGAGTTAATGGATTCAATTAATTATTTCAAGACACTAAATGTACCTTTGAATGAAGACCAAAATAGACTTATCAGTGTCCATTCCATTGCGTATAATGATTTTGGACTACTACAATATAAATTAGGGTACTATTCATCAGCAATAGAAGCCTTAAAAACTTCATACGTGTTTGCTACCGCATTAAATCGAAAAGATAGAATTGGGGCAGTACTTAGCAATATTGGTGAAGTGTTCGCTGCACAAAAGAAATCGAAAGAAGCAGAAAAGTATTATCTTCAAGCTATTGACTTATTCCGCAGTTGCGAACATTATAAGTATTTGGCTACTAGTTTACTATCGTTATCTAAAGTATATTTGGAGCGTAAGGACTTAATTAAGGCTGGAATAGTAGCAAAAGAGTCGTTAAAGTATTTTCAACAATTAAATGATAGTACTCATACTGCGTTTACTATCCTCGGTACAATCGAGTCAGAATTGGGGAATTATTCGAAAGCTACTCAATACTTCAAGGAAGCACTTATTATCGCCAATAAAGAAAAAACCCCAGGGATATATTTGGATCATTATAATGCAATGGCAAAGATGTATGAAAAAAAAGGGGACATCCGCAATGCTTTAATTTATCGAAAACTTTATATAGAATTATATGATTCCACATTTAATACAGAAAAATATGAACAAATAACTAAGCAATTAGCGTTTTATCAGGTGAATAAAAAAAGCGATGAGCTGAAATTATTAAAATCTGACATCGAATTAAGTAATTTAAAACTGAAACAACAGCAAAGCCAAATATTATTTTATTTTATTGCTCTTTTCCTTTTCTCTATATTAATTATCGTTTTAATTGTACTTCTAAAATCTCGAAGTAAAGCAAATAAAATAATTGCACAGAAAAAAGAAGAATTAGAACTACTAAATGGAAAACTAAGTCAATCCAATGACACAAAAGACAAATTCTTTTCTATCATCGCTCATGACCTCAAAAATCCATTAGGCAGTTTCCAAAATATTACAGAACTGCTCTATGACGATTATGATAATTTTGATAAAGAAGAGAGAAAAGAATTCCTACAAATATTGAAAAAATCTTCAAAACAATTGTTCGGTCTTCTTGAAAATTTGTTAGAATGGAGTCGATCTCAGCGTGGTTTGATACAATTCAATCCGGTGCAGAACAATATTGATACTGTATTTCAAAATTGCATTGATTTGAATTATTCTTTTGCAGAGAAAAAACATATTCAGTTAGTCAAACTCCTAACCAAGGATATTAATATTTATGCTGATATTAAACTATTGAATACTATTGTAAGAAATTTAATCTCTAATGCGATTAAGTTTTCGCTTGAAGAAAGTAGGGTTGAAGTAGGGACTCTCCCAGAATCCAATGATAATGAAGTCGTAATATATGTTCGTGATTATGGCGTAGGAATGAACGCAGAAACTATTGATAAATTATTTACAATTGATCAAAATGTTTCAAATGTGGGTACTGCCGGCGAAAGTGGTACTGGTCTTGGTCTGATTTTGTGTAAAGAATTTGTCGAAAAGCATAATGGAAGAATTTGGGTGGATAGCGAAGAAGATAAAGGTTCTACTTTTTACATTTCTTTGCCTACTGAACATTAACGTCATTCAGAGGTCAAAAGAAAACTGCGTTTTCACTAAAAGAAAATGACATATTCCGTCATTCTGAGCGTAGCGAAGAATCCAAAATCTTGTAAGTCCCAGAGGAAGATGGATTCTTCTCTACGTTCAGAATGACGATAATATCTTTCAAACAAGTTTCTGTGTCATTAGGAGCGTAGCGAAGAATCCAATATCTTGTAACTCTCAGAGAAAGATGGATTCTTCTCTACGTTCAGAATGACGATAATATCTTTGCTTTGTCTGTGTGAACAGTTAGATTGAGTATTTAATCGAATGCTGATTTGCAATTGATCACTTAGAAAGTAACAATTGTTGCAGTAATTCGTCAAATATATATAGGATAATTTTATTTAGGAAATATGATATGAAAAGTTTAAAATTTTGTTTAGGTAAATTTCTGTTTTGTGCATTTGTGATAATCTCGTTTTGCACAATGATTACGACTAGTGCTAAGGCTGATGATTTTAGAAAATTGGAAAATCTTTTTATTTACAATACGTGTAACGAAATAAAC
>CAZIIZ010000561.1:0-2633 GCA_964539225.1 uncultured Hyphomicrobiales bacterium
ATCAGTTTCTCTAATTCATTTCCGATACCAATTCTGTATCCTTTCGAGAAATAGTACAGTTTGTCGTCTTTATCGCCATAAATAATTATTGGTAAATCGTTCGAAATGATTTCCTTTCTCAATTTTTCAATTTCAGTAAGAAATTTGCCGTCATTATCCCAAACGAATTCGCTTTGTTTAGGCAAATTGGAATATACTTCTTGAGAAAAGTTATCTCTTGCTTTGCCTTTTTCCAATATGAAAAGCAATGAGCCGCCCCATTCTTCTAATTTTTTTGTACTTGACTGTAGATCAACCATAACGTGTTTGGTTGGCTCTTTATCAGGTTCTATAATTGCAATAATAAAAGGTTTGTTGTTAATTAAACTGCTTAATAGCTTTGTATTGTTATTGGTTATATCATTTACTTGATAGTTGCTAAGATTGATTTCCGCCCAAGCATTAATTGATTTCGGCAAATCTCGAACTTTCACATCTACGTTAGTCAAATTATTATCCTGAACTTCGAAGAAATCAACTGTCGCTAAAACTTCGCCATCGGTTTTTCTATTACCGGTAACTATCATATATTTTCCTACCGGAACTTCAATTTTATCTTCAAATTTGGAAACCGGAGTAATATCATCAAATTCCAATGATTGATAATTCGCTCCGACTAATCTACGAATAGTGAAATTTGAATAATATTTCGGGTCGAAATTGGATTTATTATTGAAATGTACAAAACCATATTTAGACGCTTCCTTCTTAGGCTCAAACGAAACATCAGTCCATTTGCCTTCCGACCAATATTGCGGAATCGAAGTAGCACTATTCAATCTGCTGGCTATACCCAACGAACGACACAAAGCTACGAAGAAAATATCTCTTGAAATTGGATCAGCAACTTTAATTTCATAAACGCCTTTCGGAGTTAGCGGAGCTCGAGAATGAGCATTAGCTATAGTATCAATTTTTATTTTGGCTACCATCTCTAAGATTTTCTTAATTTTGTCCTCGAATTTGAAACTATTAAAAGTATAAACCAAAGGCTTATCTTGATTATCGTTCCACTTGCTTAATACATTCTTGCCAATTTCACGCCAATCATTCATCATTTCAATTTCAATTCTGCCCGAGAGTACATATTCTTTCCAAATATCTCTATTCGATTTATAATTATCTAAATAAGGCAATGCACCTTGCAAATGATTTTTTAGAATATAAGCACGAGTATCATGCAAATCCTTTTCGCTGATTACCGAAAGCAAATCAATTGCAGCTTCCATTTCGCTCGGTTTAACAGATTTCAGGAAAGCAATAATTTCGTCCCAATTGCCGTAAGATTTCACCAATAATTCAGCTGCACGGCTGTCAGTAATCTTCAATTTATTGAGTTCTATTACGGCTTCATTGCTATCTAAAAATGATTTCATATATTCAGCTCGGATAGAATCTTCTTTCAATAATCGAATTTCATTTTCTTTAACGTTGCTCGGATTAACCTCGATTGGCTTTCTGCCTTTTGGCGGAGTTAAATCTAAGTCCAAATGAGATAATTTAGGATTATCAATGAGCTTAATTGTAATATTTGTAGCATTTTTATCCAATTCAGCGAATCCATATTTTCCGTCTTTACTTGCCCAAATAATTAGGTCGCCTTTTCCGGTTAAGAAATCGGATTTGCCCAATTTATCGGTATATGATTTTGCTAAAGTAAAGAATTCAGCATAATTATAAAGCTGATATTCCACTTTTGCATCCTGAACAGGTTTACCACTTTCGTCAACTACTTCAATATTTATTCGCTTAGTATCGGTATAATTTTGGATTAAGTTCAATTCGGCGAATCTTTCGCCTTTCACTATGGTTTCTTCGCTACCATAATAAGCTCCGAAAGCACGAGTATTGACTAACATAGTACGTGTGGAAGGTTCGGCGAACCAGCCCATATTAAGCTCAGGATTAGGCTCACAAGCTCCAAGGAAAAACCATTTACCATCCACCCAAACTTCTACCCAAGCATGGTTATCGTCCGAATGAGCCCATCGTGGCGTATATACTTGTCGAGCAGGAATGCCAACTGTTCTCAAAGCCGCAACTAATAGGGTGGACTCTTCACCGCAACGACCGAAGGAATATTTCACAGTAGCCAAGGGCGAACTTGTGCGAGCATCAGCTCCTCGATATGTTACTTTCTCGTGGCACCAATGATTGACCTCCAAAGCCGCTTGGTGCATCGACATTCCTTTAACTCTATTGGAAAGTTCGTTGTACATCACAATTCGGAAGGAATCAATATTTTCATTATTTACTCGCACCGGAAGCACAAAATGCAGGAATACATCTTCAGGAATATTCTTCACCCAGTCCAATTCTTTTTCAGCTTTAAGCGTATATTGAATATTAGTTAAGAAGAAATCGCCGGAATAATCGGCTAAATCGCTTAACGGAGAATATGCTAATACGAATATAATAGCTTGTTTTTCGTCTTCAGACTTGGCTTTATCTATTGCTTTAAACAAGTTTTTGCTTCTTGATTTGGCTAATTGTTCTTCCTCTGTTAACTGATTATCACTATTTTTATATACATTTTAGTGTGAATTTATTTATCTTTTATTTCCATTTGATAATGTTTTCTTGTCTATTATGTT
>CAZIIZ010000562.1:0-2624 GCA_964539225.1 uncultured Hyphomicrobiales bacterium
TTGTACTTTATTTTCAGGTGCATAAATTACATTAGGGATAGTTGTGCCTTCAATTGATAATTTCTCAAATTTGCCGACTGCAATTCCTATCATATATGTAGCCGCAGGGACATCGCCAACGGAAATTACAGTTCTTTTCCCTTGGCTTACTTCATCAGCGACTGTACTATGACCGCTCATCGCTACCTGATATTCTTCCGGAACAGTAAAACTTAATTTATACTTAGCCTTATCGGAAGGATGATCGTAGCAAGGAAACCAGTACGAAGCGGCGGAAACATTTGCATTATTGAATCCAACTCCCATATTAAATAGAACGCTGTCCATATAATGAATGCCTCCCCAATTATTTCCACCATCTTCGCATCTCATAGTACCGGAATAATAGACGTGAATATTTATAGAATTATCCGTATATTGTCCAATTGGAATAGTATAATACGGCACTCCGAGAGTATCAACGCCTTGAGCAGGAGTAATTAATTTTTCTGCTATTTTGCAACTGTCAACCTTCAGATATAAAAGATGGAAAAAGAATCTATCGTCGGGCGATTGATGCAAAAGTTTGACATTCATAGTGCAACTGCCTTGTATATTTCTGCTCGACGGTGTGTCGATTTGTGCCGCGACCTGATATTCAATCACATCGAATGGTTGAGCGATGTAATGCGTGGCTGTACTGATTTCATTAGCATAAAGTAAGCCTAAATTCGCAGTGATGAGGATTAACAAAGTGAGTAATTTATGTCGCATTATATCTGCTCCCTGCAATAATATGTTAGAAAATATATTTATCAAATTACTTTTAAAAGCAAATATAAGCAAAACGGATTATCCAAACAAAATATTTTTATTTCTATGCAGGTACTTAGAAGCTGAAGGATATATTTCTGTCAGACACTAAATACGCAAATAAAATAAATTTCTCAAACTGTTTCTCATTAAGGCACGATATTTGCAAAGTTTAGGTAGGTTTTATATTCGAAATTTAAGTAGGACATACTAATTATGAAAAATATATTGTTAGCACTGATATTTGGCGTTTTGGGATTTGCTGTATCGAATGCTCAAGAGTATCGGAGTTTCTCGGCAGGACCGTATTTAGGTTTCAAAGCCGGAGTAAACGGCGGTAACGTGATGGACGGCAGGAAAAATGCTTTTAGTTTCGTTAAAATCCCTGATTTCGGCGTTAATTCGTTGATTTTACTAAGTCAAGAGAATGATCTCGGAGTCGGCTTGGGCTTAGGCTATTCGAGCTATGGCTATAAAATCAAGGGTATCAATGTAGGCAAAGAGTATAATTTAACTTATAGTTATCTCAATTTTTCATCGGAATTTTATTTCCAAGGTATTACGATGGGGTTCAATTTCGGTTATCCTATCGCCGCCGATTATGGTGCTAAAATTGATGTAAGCAAAATTGCTATTATGAGCGAATTCAAAATTGGTTATATTTATCCAATAATGTATGATGAAGACGAAGGCTCAAGTCTAAATATCTACATAAATGCCGGATATATGCTTTCGCAAATTTATACAGATTTCGCAAAAGACGATCCACTTTTGCAATTTATTCCGGAGGTTGCTCCAGAGAAAATATCCTCCAAATTCAATCCACGAGCTGTTAGTGTTTCTTTGGGTATGACTTATTGGTTCGGCATTGACCATTAATCCCTTATTAGCTTATTCGTAATCTGTGAATATGTTATAAGGTTAGTATGTGGTGTTGATTTCGTTTTTGTGCGGTGCTTTCTAATTCATTTAATCCTAAATAAATATTGGGCATCTTCGAGGTTATTCCTTTAATCTACTAAACTTGTTACTTGGGAATAAGGTTTACTGCATTTTCTAATATTCGTCAAAAATAACAGGAATCTTCTTTTTCTTTGCTTGCATTATCAGAATGCTATCGAGTTTAGATAACACAAAATCTTTCTGAACTAAATAATATATTTCGGTATATTTAGCAAAAATCACCGGAAGATCTTTTTCGGAAATAGCATCGGGATAAGGAGCTTCTCCGGATTTTAGCTTTCTTTCAAGTGAATTGACAATTATCAATCGGTATGGATTAAAATCCTTCACCCGCCGATAAAGCATATATTTCAAAGCTCTATTCATGCTGTCTTTGAAATTTATCTTCTTTCTCGCCTTCAGTAGCAAGCCCTGTCGAGTCTTTAAATGAGGCGGGATTATTGCAAGTTGTCGTACAAATATTCAGGGGCTATGTCCGCACCGTTTGCCCATTCTATCGTATCAGATGTTTCTGATATACTGAAGTCCTTGAATTTTTCAATAGACTTCAATGGTTCAAACATTTCACCCCAAAGACAATCCAATAGATTAACAACTCCCGATTTCCCATTGTCGAATTTGCAATGGATTTGATAATCTTTAATATAATTAGCTTCTATTAATTTCATAAAATATTATTCTAATGGTGGAATATTTTGTAATCTACTGTGAATTTTCGCTAATTCCCAATCTGAAAGCAATTCGGATTTATAGAGTTGCATCCATTCTAAAACTGCACTCAAAGCACGTCTTGGAAATTTACCCTCCACTATGCCCTAACCATTATACACATCTTCGGCAATACCGATGAATACTGTCATTCCGGTTTT
>CAZIIZ010000563.1:0-2618 GCA_964539225.1 uncultured Hyphomicrobiales bacterium
GTCATTTTATCGTGATTGATATGATTATCTAACTCTGAGACTTTTCCCTTTTGCTTAATCGTAACAAGCTCAGAATCTTGCAGAAGCGTAACTCCGGCAGAATCATATCCGCGATATTCCAAACGCAAAAGTCCGTTAATTAACAGATGCGAAGCTTGTTTGCTTCCGATATATCCTACTATTCCACACATATTGTTTTCTACTCGTCAAGTTTTAAAACTGTAAAAATACTTCAAAGTAATGAGAAATCAAAATTATGTTTTTACTGTAGTAATAATTTTGACTAATAAGGAATAATTATTTCATAGCTGGATGTATAAGTTACGTACAATATTTACGAAATCATAGTGAATCTTAATTGATTAGTCCGAATATTTTGAATACTTTCCTGACATTATCTTTAAAATCTTGGTACGATTTCAATCTATCTAATTCAATTAAATCAATAGAATTACCAATTGGTGAATACAATTCTGATATACTGAGCTTTCTGCTTCGTTTCCTATTTATACTTTGCAAAGACAATCTAATAGCTTCTTCTATTACTTCCTTGGGATTGCTTATTATTTCAGGATTTCTCGCAATTCCTAGCTCAGTATCACTTTTTTCTGTACCAATTTGTTCTTTCAATAATTTTTTGTCAGCTAACATCCATGCTTCCGTTTCATGAATAGGAACAATTGCGATCAAGTCTTTGCAATAATTATTTGAATTTTGTTGTTTTAGCAATTCAATACTCGGATTGATCCTGTTGTTATAAGTATTTTGAGAATTATCGGCATCTGCATCTGCGTGAACGCATATTATATTCATTGCAAAATCATTCATACCTTTGCTCGAAGCTAATAGAACCTGATTAGTAAATGATTCACCGGTCTTTCCGATTAGTATTCTAAACATGGAAATATCAATTGTACCCCTACATTCATTTAATGCTATATTATTAATTGTTTTCTCAACTATCGGCTCTAAGAATCTTAAATCCGTGGTCCCTTCAGCATATAGTCCAATAAATAATGGTATTGATTTCATATCAATTACGCTCAAATTTAGTAGTCGATAGATAATTATTTAGCAAACTTAAGGTAAGCTTGCCATCTTGTTCTGTACAATTAATAGCTAACTGACCGTTTTTTTCTTTAATTACAGGCTTTATATCAGTAATATTTATATGAATTCTCTGAGTTTTACCATCTTTTACAATCTCTGTATTTCTACTTTTCATTTGCGAAAGCCAAATGGATACATTCATATCTTCTTTCCATTTAAAAATGCTATTAACTAACACAGGCGAATGAGTATTGACAATTACTTGTCTAAGTGGTCTTTCTGTTTCTATGAAATCTATTGTCAAATCTTTAAGGAGATTTGCCATATCATCAATTCTTAACGGATGGATTCCATTTTCAGGTTCCTCAAAACAAAGCAAACTATCATATTTATTATCGAATTCCAATACGCATAAAGCTATGATTCTTAATGTACCTTCAGATAAAACTCTGGATGTATATTCTTTTTGGTCATTGTCTTTGAGTTTGATAATATATTGTTTATTCTCTTTATCATCATAGACATCTATACTTACGAAATTAGGCAAAAAAGAATGAATCCGCCTTGATATTTCTATCAAATTGTATTTGTCTTCTCGTTTGATTCGAAATAAAGCAGCAGCCAAATTCCGTCCGCTTGAATCAATCGAATCATCACCTCTATCTTTTGGAGTTGGCTTTCGCAATTCTTCTGGATTTAATTGCATAAATCTCCAACTCTTCATTTCTTCTTTAGCTGCAAAAACATGCGGAAAATCAACTGAATCGAAACTGCTTAAAACTGTTCTTGTGGAATTGATTAATGGAAATCTTCTTTTATTGCCAGAAGTTCCATCTTGCGGAACAGTAACGGTAGGAATTCCATTTTCAATTATCGTTTCAATATATGGCATCCCTCTGCCCCCAATTACTTTTGGTCTCCAATGTTCGACGTAGGGTTTAGAAATTATTTCATTTATCCAAGTATCATCTTTGTTCTTTAAATTTATCAAATTCTCTGAGACAAGTATAATATCTTCGATACCAGAACTAGTAACAATCCTTTTTAATTTTAATTCATAACGTAATCGGGTATATTTGAGGTTTGCTAAATTGCCCCAAGCATCAGTAACAGACTTATTGAGTAACATTTCTATACAGAATTCCATTTCCTCTGCATAATCATTGTCGCCGTATTGGGTAAAAAGTTCAATAAATTCGCCTCGTTGCTCCTTGAAAGCTCTCTTTATATTATCTACTTCCGACAATCGAGAAATCAACTTAATGGCATCAAACAAATTACTCTTGCCGGAACCATTGATTCCTGCAATAACTGTAAGAGGAGTAAATTGCATTTCGAAATCATTGAAAGACTTAAAACCATTTATTTTTATATAAGTAATCATTTTCTTTACTAATGATATGTAATAAAATTCCACTCGTCAAGTTTTATAACTGTAAAAATACTTCAAAGTAATGAGAAATCAAAATTATGTTTTGTATTGAAGCAAATATTCGAAATTACTTTTAAATCTTTACTCAACTTTCCGAGTTGGACAATTAAGCTCTAAATAGATAGTAACTGCTTGA
>CAZIIZ010000564.1:0-2596 GCA_964539225.1 uncultured Hyphomicrobiales bacterium
GCTTGAATTGAATTCGGCGAGATGTAACCATTTTCGCTCTGGTTGATAATTTTGCGAACGGCATCCACGTCAATCATGATTGTATCGTTGGTGCAGGCAGGCTTTGGAGTATTATAAATTTTCCCGACTGCATTTGCGATATTCACTTCGTCCGGGAAGCTGATGCGTCCCAATGATTGGAAGTATGCGGTTTCCTCTGCGGCTTGCACTCCCGAAGGCAATACCGGAAAAATCGGCTTGCGGCAAGTTTTCATTTTATCGTCAAGCACTCTATAAACGTCGGTTACGTTGAATAGTCCGGTTGTGCCGAAAATGACGATAGAACCGTCGATATTATCAAATTTATTATCCACATAATCTAAAATTATTCCCAATTGTTCGGCTGTGCCGGTAGCGATAAAGTCTATTGGATTCGATACGGAAGAGCCGTGGAATAATTTAGTTAATAATTCATCGGCTGCTTCGCCCTCGATATGGGGCACGTTCAGATTATTTTTAGCTAAAGCATCGGTAGCCATTACGCCCGGACCGCCTGCATGAGTGATTACCGCAATATTTTTGCCTTTTAATTCTTTATGACAGAATGCCGCACAAACATAAACTAATTCTTGACGACTAAAGCAACGCACTACGCCAGCTTTTTTGAATAAGGCATCCACAGCTGTATCGGATCCGGCTAAAGCTCCGGTGTGCGATGAAGCTGCACGAGAACCTGCTTCGGTAGAGCCGGATTTAACGGCAGCAATTCGGCAACCTTTGTTGATTAATGAAGATGCGTGCTTTAGGAATAAGTCCGGTTTATCCACTTTCTCTAAGTAAATCATTTTTACTCGTGAGCTGGTTTTTTCGTCGAAAGTTTCGTCCCAATATTTCAATACTTCTTCTACGCCGAGCTGGGCACTATTGCCTACTGAATACAAGCTGGCGAACGATAAGCCCATCGGGATAGCTGATTCTAAGATGAATACGGCAGTCGCACCCGAACCTGTAACGAAGTCAATTCCGCCTTCGACTAATTTAGGGATTGGTCCGGCGAATACTCCATTATATCTCGGAGTTAATACGCCGATGCAGTTCGGACCGATTAAGCTGGCTCCGGCTTCGTTGGCGATTTGCACGATTTCACGTTCGATTTTCGCACCTTCTTCGCCTACTTCGCTGAATCCTGCGGATAGCACGATGAATGCTTTTGTTCCTTTTTCCTTGGTTAGATTTCTCATCATATCCGGAATGAATTTGCACGACACAGCCATAATCGCTAAATCTGTTTGCGGCAGTTCGGCAGTCGAAGCATAGCATTTCACGCCCTGCACTTCAGAGTCTTTCGGATTGACCACGTATAGATTGCCGTCGTATTTACCGTCCAATATATTTTTCAATACTTTTCCGCCCGGTTTTTCCACGTCTTTTGAGCCGCCAATAACGGCAATTGAGTTCGGGCTGAGTAATTCTTTAGTTAGCATATTTATTTCCTAATTTTATTATTAAAGTTTATTATCTTGTCATTCCTGCGTATGCAGGAATCTATAACACCCAATTCTTGTCATTCCTGCGAAACGAGTCTTCGAGTGGATGCAGGAATCTATAACACCCAGTTCTTCTCATTCCCGCAACACCACTTTTGTCATTCCTGCGGAACGAGTCTTCGAGTGGATGCAGGAATCTAAAAACTATTTCACCAACAGCTAAATTCTGTCCAACAAAATTAAGGAATTTTACGGAAATAATTGCTATGAAAAAGAATTGTCTGAACAGTTGATTTATATGATTGATGGGATTAAGATGATTCGTTTTCTCATTCCCATGCTCTGCGTGGGAATGTCATATCTTGATTTTCCCCGTTTGAAGATAATAATTATCACATTTTTAGAAATCAGTATAGCCAACTCTATTCAATTGGCTTATCATACTCAGTTCTAAATGGTTTATCTATGTACTTTTTATTGACATAATCGTAAATAATGATTGTATTATTATAATACAAGGGTTCATCATGATTCAATACTGGCGATTTTTCAGGTAATTCAGCACTTATAATCAGGTAGTTGTCGAAGACTTTAAATTCGCAAAAATATGTTCGGTCGCACTTCAAAGATTCTGAGTCATAAATACATTCTAAATTACCAAGAGTATCTAATTTATATATATAGAAAAAAGAACCATAGCTAGGAACATCCATTCCAATGTGGATAGGGTGGGATTGGTCTTTTTTATAAAACATATTAGAGTTGTAGAAATAAAAAGTTTGGTCAGTTTCTGTTGGAGTATCAGGGGCTATTTGAATTTTAAACTTTCGATGGTTATCAGTAATAAATGAATTACAATACCAACCAAGAAAATTATTTGAAATATAGGTAGTAAAATCCATTATATAACTAGAATCTTTAATTATATAATTATGCTTGAATCTATTATTTAAAAATGAGGAATTTAGTTCAGATATTTTACCTTGTTTAAGCTCGTAAATCTGCCCAGCCAGCAAAAATCGCCTATTGATTCCAATGTTTTTTTGTGATTTAATAAAAATTCCTGAGTCAGAACTCCCAATTATTTTAGGACTCATACACCTCAGAGTATCCGTAACGTTGCCATTGAT
>CAZIIZ010000565.1:0-2596 GCA_964539225.1 uncultured Hyphomicrobiales bacterium
GGGCTTGGCGTACTTACCTTGACGGCTATGTTCGCTTTATTTGCATCCGGAGGCATTAGTTTCCAAATGCGAGTAATGATGGGCGATATACTTAGCGAAGATAGTTTGACGAATGTATCGACGATGATATTTAAAATTATTTACTATACTTTGTTTATCGAATTCGTATGTGCGATGGGCATGTATTTATGCTTGGGCGGTTCGTTTTTTAGTATAAATTCTGAATATTTATACAGTGCGATATTTCATTCGGTTTCGGCATTTTGTAACGCCGGATTCTCAATATATACAGAGAACTTGATGAAACCGGGGATTCAAAACAACTACGGATTCGTAACATTTATAATGCTATTAATAGTAATGGGCGGTATCGGTTTTTCGGTAATGACTAATATTACCCATTTGAAACCATTTCAACGTCGTCAAAAGCGAATTCGCTATCAATTGACGGTAGGTACTAAAATAGTATTAATCACTACAGCATTATTGATATTCATTCCTGCCGTAATTATTTATATTTTCGAGCCGATGCCGTATTTGCCCAATGCGACTGAATTTGATAAATTTTTCCATTCTATGTTCTTATCAATTACTACCAGAACCGCCGGATTCAACACGATTCCTTCGGCTATGATTAGTGGTCCTATTGTATTATTAGTGATGTTGTTAATGGCAATTGGTGCATCGCCCGGTTCTACCGGTGGCGGTATTAAGACTACTACTTTCGCAATTGTTGCTGTAGCGTTCTGGAGAATGCTCAGAGGCAAGGAAAGATTGACGATGTTCAGCAGAGAAATACACCGAGAATACGTCCGAAAAGCATTGATGATTATGTTCGCATATTTTTTAGTTTTTTCTGTCGCTACGTTTATATTGGCATTGATGGAAAAAGACAAACAAATTATTGACTTAGGATTCGAAGTAGTTTCTGCATTATCAACCGTAGGACTTAGCCGAGATGTATCTCCTAAATTAGGCATTGGCGGTAAATATTTAATTACTTTAGTTATGTTCATTGGTCGAATAAGTGTATTGTCGTTCTTTATGGCATTCCACAAACCGAAAGCCGAGCCTAATTATAGACTTCCTAAAACTCAGGTTTTAATCGGATAGTCAATGTAATACAGTTGCAAGACTCTCAAAATGCTAAATTGTCATTCCTGCGGAACGAGTCTTCGAGTGGATGCAGGAATCTATAACTCTAATATATACTTTACGTTAGGGAGTATATTTATTTCACTCGTTTTCCAGATATTGTTTTTTTTATTTCCTATAAATTACATTTGCAATGTTCTTAATGGGTGCTATATTAAGAATCTCTTATTTTTCATTACTATTATTGAGAATTAAGAGATTTTTTTTTGTAATACCGATAGAATAACGTAAATTTGCAATCCAATTACAATATTGATTTATAAGGGAATAAACATGAAGATTAATAAATTTATAGCTGCATTAAGCTTTTTCTCAGCACTCGGATTATATTCAGCCGATACGTTGAATTTCAATCAAGTACCAGTCGGCACTAATCCGAATCTACCATTCAAATTCAAGACAGATAGACCTGTAACTATAGAAAAAATCAAAGGTACTCGTTTAGTAGAAGCAAATATTTCTATTACTTCGAGCGAACTGGAAAATGCTCAAATTAAAATTGCTCCTAATCAAAATGTGGAATTTAACGGTGCTGCTTTTGCTTTCGTAAAGGACGACAAAGGAAACCAATTTACTATTCCAGCTCAGATTAAAGCAACTCCTAATTACACTGAAGCATACAACGAAGTATCGTATAATAAATATGGTGATGAACTAATTCTTAGTTTGCGTACGTACTTGACAGGAATACATAAATCATTTTCTTACAATGATGCAAGAGATATTATGTATGGTTATGTGGATAATTACAATGGTATAGTGGAATGCCCATATACAGGCAAAACAATTGCTACTACTACAAGACCAACCGGTACTGCTGATTTTGATACAGAACACACTTGGCCTCAGATGTTTGGAGCAGGTCAAGCTCCTGAGCAAACTGATATGTTCCACATGCGTCCAAGTTATAAAGCTGCAAATAATAAACGCGGCAATTCCTCTTTTGGTGATGTAGTTACTTCTGTACCGGCATCACTGGGCGGATATAGCGAAGGCGGTTCTGAATTAGGTAAAAATGCAGCAGGAACTTTAGTGTTTGAAGTGCGAGATGCTTTCAAAGGCGATATAGCTCGCGGAGTATTATATTTCGCTTTGCGATATGGCAATAAAGCAAGCACGAATAATCCTGATGATAAATTTTTAGATTCTACTCAGTATGCTGTCCTGAAACAATGGAATATGTTCGATAAGCCAAATCAAATAGATTACGATAGAAATACTAGAATCAAGGAAAAGCAATTTTCGGAAAATCCATTTATAGAGCATCCGGAAATTATTGACAGAATGAATCTAATCGGCATTTATACTCGCCCTCAATATTCATTCTCGGCTGATTCCTTGATAGTATTTACTAATGCGACTGAGCTACCAGTATATTTCTATAATGATTTGAATACTAAATTAGAATATGCAAATGTTAGCGGTGATAATCAATTTACAG
>CAZIIZ010000566.1:0-2591 GCA_964539225.1 uncultured Hyphomicrobiales bacterium
AACCAAGTGAATAGTCCAACTAAAGTCAAAATGAAAGGCGAAGGCTATGAATTTACCGGAACTGCGTCTGCTACTCTTCAAGCATTAAATATTTCTGCCAATGCAGGAGAAATAGTCGAAATGCCAATTATATTACAAAATCAAGCGAATTTGGCAGTTACAAAGATTACTTCTTTGAAAGTAGATTTAAGCTTTAATCCTACTTTGCTTTATCCTTTGGATTATCCCGTGCAGACTATAGACCAAAATACTTCGAAGATAACAATTGAAAATCTTCCGCCGAATATTGCAATTGGGCAACCATTAACCAAAGTAAAATTCAAAGTGGCTTTGGGCAATGCCGAAGATTGCAATTTAGCATTATCTAATGCGGAAGCTATCGGCGGTAATGCTACGATTAATCTATTAGATGGTAAATTCACTTTGCTCGGCGTATGCCACGAAGGCGGCACTCGCTTAGTGAATCCGAATGCAAATATCGGTATCCGAAGCATTACGCCAAATCCGGCAAAAGATAAAATTACAATTACTGCTAAAATTACCGAAAGTGGCACGATAATTAAATTGATAGATATTGCCGGGAAAATAATATTTGAAATAAATTGTGCTGTTGACAAAACCAAAGCTCAAGAATTCACGATTGATTTGACTAATATTCCGGCAGGAATGTATTTCATAGAATTCAAATCGTCTAATTTCAGTCAAGTAGAAAAAGTAGTAGTAGAGAAATAAAATAACAACAATCATAGCGAAACCAATGAAAAAAATATTATTATTAATGCTTATACTAATGTCCGGCACTGCGATGGGACAATCGCTTTCCGTATTTGACCTTGATACAACAAGTTTTCCGACCATAAAAGCAAAGTTTTATGCTTTTGATGCTACGGGCAATCAAATTAAAAACCTTGCAGAAACAGATTTTGCAATTATGGAAGACGGAATACCTCGGCAAACAATTTCTGCAAATTGTCCGCCTGATAAAGGGCCTATTTCATTGTCGAGCGTATTAGTATTTGATGTGTCCGGCTCGATGAGCGATGGACCGCCTAGAATTAGTTCCGCCAAGCAAGCTGCAACTTCTTGGATAAATGCTTTACCTACGGGACAATCGGAATGTGCATTAGTGTCATTCGATGATAATTCTCAAGTGTTGCAAGATTTTACTAAGGATAAAACCTTACTAATTAATAGCGTATCGCAATTGCAGCCCAAAGGTGGCACAGACTATGATCAAGCATTGTATAATTTGCATTGTGGCGGTTTGCAAATTGCGAAATCCGGCAAAAATAAAAGGATTGTGATAATACTTACAGACGGTATGCCAAATAATGAACCAAGGACACAAGAAATTATTGATTTCGCAAAACAAAATCAGATAGTAATTTATGCAGTTACTCTCGATATGCCTGCCCCAAAATCATTAAAAGAAATGACTCAGCAGACTGGAGGATATTGTTTCGAAAACATCACGACTCTAAAGGAAGCTGAAAACACATATTTAATGCTTTTAAAAATGGCAACCGACAATCCGCCTTGTGATATCGCATGGGAAAGCAAAACTAATTGTAGTATTGCTTATACAATGGTCGATGTGAGCGTGCCGAGCCAAGGAATTAACGATATAGTGGCATATATTTCGCCAAATAAATCTATTTCTAAATTGGAATTTACGCCATCAAGTGCGAATTTCAAAAATGCTATTCCCGGAGTTCAAAAGGAAATCACGGTAAATGTAAAGGCAATAAATGCTGATTTTGACGTAACGGAAATTACTTTGACTAATAAAGCATATAGTATTTCGCCTACAAGTTTCAGTTTGAATAAAGGCGAAAGTAGAACATTAACATTGAAATATTTGCCTATAGACAGCAGCTATACTAATTGCAAAATAGTATTTAAGAATATTACTTGTCAAGCGAAGTATTATGCTCGTGGAGGTTTTCCAGGGAAAGAGCCAGCAGAAAGAACTATACAATTGATTCAACCAAATGGTAACGATGAATTTGTAGCCGGAAGCGATACTTTAATTACTTGGGATGGAGTGTCGCCGGACGAAAAAGTAACAATAGAATATAGACTTAGCGAAACTTCACCTTGGATAAAATTGACTGAAACCGCTACTGGATTAAGCTATAACTTTAAAGTGCCAAACGCCGAAAGCAATACTTGCTTAGCTCGAGTAACTTCTCATTTAGGATTAGAAGATTCTGAAGATATGGTGCTAATACCAAGCGGTACATTTATGATGGGGAATACTGGCAATTTTTCAAGTGATAATTGGGAGAAACCAATTCACCAAGTAACTTTGACCCAAGATTTTATGATGTCTAAATATGAAGTAACTCAAAAGCAGTACAAGGAAATAATGGGGATTAACTATAACCATAGTCGTTATAAAGGAGACAGCTTGCCTGTAGAAAATGTTACTTTAAATGAAGCTATGAAATTCTGTAATGCTTTATCTCAAAAAGAAAATTTAGAAGAATGTTATGTTTTTATTCAAGACCCAAATGCTTCAGACAAATTATCGGTAGTTTGTAATTGGGATGCTAATGGGTATCGTTTGCCAACTGAAGCAGAATGGGAAT
>CAZIIZ010000567.1:0-2589 GCA_964539225.1 uncultured Hyphomicrobiales bacterium
CAGCAGTTCAGGGGATTTGCCCCTGCAACTGGCATATACCGAGCGACGAGGAATGGAAAATACTCGAAACACATTTGGGTATGCCGGAAAAAGATAAAGAAGAATGGGATGGAGAAAGGGGTACTAACGAAGGCGATAAACTTAAAGAAGTTGGAAATGAGCATTGGAAAGATCATATTCAAGAGACAGATGGTACAATTATCAAAAACGAAGGAAATAACGAAACAGGTTTTACCGCACTTCCCGCAGGGAATAGGTATAACTATGCTCTAATTTGGGGTGGAGGAGTTGGTGGAGGTACAGGATACTGGTCCACCAGTACAAACCTAACAATCCTAAATCCGATTTCACAACATTATGATCCAATTTGTAGATATTTATCTGGCAACATGAGTACTGTGGGTCGTGCAACAGAACCCTATTACAGCCCTACTATTAGACCGTGCATTTCTGTGCGCTGCGTTAAAGATCCTGAAACTACTACGTCGGTGAATGAAGTAAACACTAAAACTAGAATATATCCCAATCCAGCGAGCGATTATGTAATTATTGAGAATGCTTCAGCTTCATCCTATTATAACGTTTATAATATTCATGGAGATAAAATCATTGAGATAGATAATAAATTGAATAATAATTCCTTGAGAATAGATATTTCAAAATTAGAAATCGGAATTTATTACTTATCGGGATTAGATATAAATATCAATTTCATTAAATACTGAGAAGCTCATCAACAAAACAGTCGAATATGAGGCGTGTTAATTCATTTCACGCCTCTGATTATTATAGCAAGCCGACTTCAAAAAACTAAACATTATCTATTAAATTAATACAAAAAAGATCTAAATTCATTCATATTTCTGCAAAGAAACATTAGAACTTAGACCTTTAGAAATGTATTATTTATTTACAATTTTGCTTTAAGAATGCTACGCTGATTTACTGCTTGCACAGGAATCCGAGCCACTGCATCCGCAACAACTTGATGCCGCCGGAGCTGCGGCAGATTCTTGAGGTTTCGCCGCTGTAGATGTATGTTTATTGGCATAATCGGTCAGATAAAATCCACTACCGCTAAATAATAATCCGATATTTTTACTAATTTGACGCTCCACATTGCCTAATCCTTTTATGTCCTGATCGCATAATTCTTTCGGACAAGTGTCAATCGCATCTTCAGTTATTCTTTGATTGTATTCAAATACTTTTCCGCATTTCTTACATTTATAAACGTAAGTAGGCATTTTTATATTCCTGTAATTACATATAACAAATTTAATATTTTTCGCCACTATCGACGTTTGGTTTATATGATTATTTGCAAATCATACATAAACAAACTAAAAACTTACGAATCCGACTTTTTTATATACTTTTCTGAGAGTTTTGCGAGCTTGAGCGGATGCTTTTTCCGCACCCATGGTTAATATTTCCTTTAGCAATTTTTCGTTTTTGCGAGTTTCTTCGTATTTTTCGCGAATTGGTGCTAAATATGAAGCCATGGCATCTGCTACTGTCGCTTTGAAATCACCGTATCCAGCACCGACGAATTCTTGCTCAATTTCCGGGAAAGTTTTTCCGGTAGCTATGCTGTACAAACTAATTAAATTATTAATTCCGGGTTTAGCTTCATTGTACTTAATTTCAGTGCCGGAGTCAGTAACAGCTTTCCTAATTTTCGATTTAATTACTTCGTCTTTATCGTTCAAGAATAGAATACTTTTCTCGTTCGGGTCGGATTTAGACATCTTTTTGGTTGGGTCTTGCAGACTCATTACTTTAGCTCCGAGTTTTGCAATAAATGGTTCAGGCACTACGAACGTATCTGAATAATTAAAATTAAATCTCTGAGCTATATTTCGAGATAATTCTAAATGCTGCTTTTGATCCTCACCGACCGGGACTAAATTTGCTTGATAAAGCAAAATATCCGCAGCTTGAAGCACAGGATAAGTAAATAGTCCTACATTTATATTTTCGCTATGTTGCGATGATTTATCTTTGAATTGCGTCATTCTGGAGCATTCGCCCATACCGGTGAATGTGTTTAGCACCCAAGCTAATTGGGCGTGTTCCGGCACTTGAGATTGAATAAATAATATAGATGTTTCTATATCTATTCCAGCGGCTATATACATTGCCGCGGTATCTAAAGTACGTTTACGCAAATCCGCAGGTACTTGGCGAACCGTAATAGCATGCAAATCAGCTACCATAAAGTAACAATCGTAATCTTTCTGCAACTCCGCCCAATTTCTCAATGCTCCTGTGAAATGTCCGATGGTTAATACTCCCGAAGGCTGAATTCCGCTTAGGATTATTTCTCTTTGATTGGTTTGCTGATTTTCCATTTCGATTCTACTTTAAATAATTTTACAAATTTCTACGAATACAAAATTACTAAAATTAAGATAATTAATATAATTCTAAGCGATAATTTTAGCATAATTTGTCGAATATGGGATAATTACTGCAAATAATGTACTATTAATCCTATAAATGCTTTGAAAATTCTCTGATATTGACCTAATCATTATACACATCTTCGGCAATACCGATGAATACTGTCATTCCGGTTTTGTGAGT
>CAZIIZ010000568.1:0-2586 GCA_964539225.1 uncultured Hyphomicrobiales bacterium
ATCCACTCGAAGGCTCTTTCCGCAGGAATGACACCGACAAGGTTACTGAGTTTTGCAACGGTCTTAGTATTCATAAATAATATATACAAAAATAGCTTCGTCGTAATTGACAAAGCTATTTCTCTAATTGTGCGGAAGAGGGGAGTTGAACCCCCACACCCATTGGGCACCACCCCCTCAAGATGGCGTGTCTACCATTTCACCACTTCCGCAGTTATAGAACGCAAAAATATTAATATTTTTTGACTTATCAAAGCGATAAAATTAATATTAACAAAATATTACCAAATGATTCGAGTTTTTGGCAATTTAGCTGTAATATTTAATTTTTGCTCATATATTGAATCCAAGTATAAATTTGATAAATCTAGGTATTCTAAATTCTGAAGCGATTCAAAGCACTGAGGCAATACTTTTATTTTATTATAACCAATTGATAGTCTTTTCAGATTTTTCAATTTTCCGAACGAACTCGGAATTTGTTCAATTTTGTTATCGTTTAGATAAAGCTCTTCTAAAGACTCCAAGTATCCGAGAGATTCGGGCAAGGTATCGATTTTATTAGAGTTCAGCTTCAATACTTTTAATTCTACCATATTGTAAACTGATTCCGGAATTTTATCTACCTTGTTGTTCTCCATATTTAGATATTTGATTTTTTTGAGCTTAGTTACACTTTCAGGCATATTCGAGAGTTTATTGCCTGAAATATTTAATGCTTCTAATTCTTTAAATTCCGGCAAATATTCAGGTAAATTTGCTAAACTTGAGTTGCTGACATCGATATTATAAACTTTGTCGGGGGTTTTAATTGCTTCATCGAATTGTACATAAACCTTATTACGAACAGAGTCTGGAATAGTACCGTAAATTCTATCTATCGTATGCTTTGTATATTCTGACATATCCTCAACCATTTCTCGGACAGTTGTCTGATTGCAAGAAGTTGCAAAAGCAGTAGTAGAAAATACTATTATATTTAGGTATTTTTTTAACATTATTCCATTATCAAAAGTAAATGCTCAATGTGATTACTATTACGAATTAGATACACAATTGTTGCGAAAAGTTTCAAAATAGATATTATTATCAAAATATACGAAATATTTATTGAATCTGTAAAATTTTATTTTTAAGATTGCGTTAATAAGAAATACTTGCATTAGTTAAAAATCAAATAAATACTAAGCAAATAATTTGTATAATCAGTGAAAAAGATGACAATATGCTAAATATCAATTCTGCTTTTGAAGAAGAACAATATATTGATTTCCTGCGTAACCCTGAGTCCGTTACTCCAGAGTGGCGACTATATTTTGAGAAAATTGATGGAACTACTATAGAATACATTAAAGCTAAATCTATTACTAATGAATCCAAACCTGAAAACCTTGCTTTGAATACAGATAATTACAAATTATTAGCTAATGAAGTCGTCGAACCGATGAGTAGTATTCAGCGAAAAATTTCCGATAATATGGAAATTAGTTTGGAGGTACCAACGGCTACTTCTGTACGCAATATTCCTGTAAAAGCTTTGGATGAAAATAGAAGAATAGTAAATAAATACTTGTCGAATTTGAAAAAGCGAAAAATATCATTTACTCATTTGATTTCTTGGGCTGTCGTTCGTGCATTAATCAAATATCCAAGTATGAATGATTCTTTTGCTAAAATTGATGGGATACCGCACAGAATTCGTCGCACTTCGATAAATTTCGGAGTAGCGATTGACGTTACTCGCAAGGATGGCTCTCGTCTATTGATGGTGCCAAGCGTGAAAGATGCTCAAAATAAAAATTTCAATCAATTCATCGAACAGATGGATATTCTGATTAGTAAAGCTCGCAACGGCAAATTGGATTTGAATGATTTAACCGGAGTAACTGTATCTTTAACTAATCCGGGAATGGCTGGGACTACTCATTCTATTCCGAGATTAATGAAAGGGCAAGGCTTAATAATTGCGTCGGGTTCGATTGATTATCCAGTAGAATTTCAAGCCGTTCGCCCGGAAGTATTAACTACATTCGCAGTTTCAAAAGTAGTTACTATTACTAGCACTTACGACCATCGAATCATCCAAGGTGCGGAATCTGCGACATTTTTGGCATACATAAATAAATTGCTATTGGGCGAAGATATGTTCTACGAGCAAATATTTGCTTCGTTGAATGTACCGTTTGAACCTTTGAAATGGCAAATGGATATAAGTCGTAATAAGAGTTTCGGATTAGTTGACCCACATGAACAAGCTGAAAAAGCTGCTCATGTAATGTTGCTTATTAACGCCTATAGGGTTCGCGGGCATCTATTGGCAGATGTTAATCCCTTAGGACGCGGTGCGTATTATTATCCTGAATTAGACCCAGCTTATTATAATTTTAATATCTGGGATTTAGATAGAGTGTTCCATGCCGACGATTCTTGGAATGAGAATGATATGCCTTTGCGTGATATTATCGAATTGCTTCGTTATTCATATTGCGGAAAAATCGGATATGAATTTATGCACATTCAAAGCCCTGAGAAAAAAGGCTGGATAAAATATACTGTGGAACGAAACAACAAATCCGAGTATCTAGT
>CAZIIZ010000569.1:0-2582 GCA_964539225.1 uncultured Hyphomicrobiales bacterium
TCTTGAATCCGAAATCCGTAAATGGATTAATATATTTTTCTTTAAATTCCGGCATAGCTCTTTGAATAATTAGTTTGTAAAATTGCGTACTCCACGAAATGAAATATTTGCCGAGAATGCGAATACTAAACTATGGAATAAATCGAATAAAAGCAAAAAATATTTTATCTGACAGTAAATGTATATTAGTAAAGAACACACTTTTGGGGAAGATAGAATACTATTTATTTTTGTAAAACAATAAAAAATATACAATTTTACTGTGACTTTTAACAACTTAATGTGTCGATATTAATACTGAGTGGACATACCATTTCTTTAAATTAATATGGACTTACTATGAAAAAGTTTTTGACCTTACTAATGGCGTTATTCTTCTCTACAATTTATTCAAGCTATGCCGATACCTTTGCTGGTAGTTATGCAACATCATGCTTTTTTTTTAATTCGGACAGTTCCATTGTGTTGTCCATATATCAAAAAGATTCATATTCTGGAGCTATTCATGCTGTAAATATAATAAACACCCAAACTGGTGAATTTATTGCAACTATAAGACCCAAGGATAAAACTTACTTTTCTTTGTCTGAACCTCAAGTGTTCTTTCTTCAAAAAATTACTCTTAATATCTTCAAGAAACGAATTTCTATTAATAATCGCTATTATGATTTTGATGGTAATCTTGTTGTAGAACCAGATTATGTCGATTATGATACTTTAACTGCCCGAACAGTATTTTCATTCAATAAAATTTCGGTTAAAAATATTTTAATTGAGCCGCTCTATGCTCCATCATATTTCACAATATCCGGGATGGGTGGTAATAATTCATTAAATGGTATTGATAAAATATGGGATAAATCTCATTCAAAACTCTTAAATATTATTCCTGAAGATTTTATTGTAGCTCATTCCGATACACCGGATTTAGTACCTTATATATCCGACGATGATAATTATGTAGTAATCATAGACAATTGGAATTATATCGGATTTTATAATGTAAATACTAAGAAATTGAAGCGATACTTACTGTCGGAATCTGAGCAAAAAATGTTTAGTAATTCTAATACGGCTGGAATTTCTTTTGATAAATCAATAGTAACTCTAACAGTTAAAGATGCAATGTATCATTACAATTTGGATACGAAACAAATTATTGATTCAATATCATTTGAAGCCAATGCAATTATTCCGCTTTCAGACGAAAGAAGATATTTTATTTTGGAATTTGCCGATGGAGTTAAAGTGTACGACGATTCCGTTAAAGCAATAGTTGCTGAATTTGCTAGCTTCGATAATTTGGGAATGCTACGTTTCTCTGCCTCCAATAAGGTTATTTCGGTTTATAGAAATTATAAAGTTACCCAATACAACATCGATGATAGTTCAATACGAGAATTTGAATTACCGAATTTGTATCAGACATATAATAATCCATTAGATTTATCCAAAGATGGCAAATATTTACTATGTTTGGACAATAGTCCAAGTTCAGATTGTTATAGTTCATGGGATATAGAAAATGATAAACTTTTATGTGGTGTTCAACATATTCAAAAAGTAGCAGGAAGTTGCCGTTATTTAAAAGCTCCGTATTCGTTCTTTTATTCCGAGGAATTACCGAACAGTTCGACTGGGTCAGAATTAACTACAAGATTCGTTAATTTGTTAAATGGTAATTTGACTACCGGTAAAAGTAGCTCATATTATTTAAACCATAATGAAGCAGGTGATAAAATTTTAGAATATTTTAATTCGGGAGAATTTAACTATTATCCTGTTCCAGATCAGGCAATAACTTCCGTTCAAGATATTAAATCTGATGGCTTCAATGCAGAAATTTATCCTAATCCGGCTAATGACAAAATTAATCTAAATGGAATTAGCGAAGGCAATTATACACTAAGAATTAGCAATATCAATGGTGAGCTGATGCACAGTTCCAATGTATTAATTTCGGGTAACTCAAATTTTGAATTCGACATTAAATCTTTACCTTCAGGAGCTTATGTTCTCGAACTAAAAAATTCATCTCAATCTTATACAGGAAAATTTAACAAAGTGAAGTAGTTCCAAAGTGGTAGCATATCAGAAATAAATTAAATCGCTCAATTAGAATTCGGTTCTGATTGAACGATTTTGTAAATGCAAATTCTATTTGCTTTCTTGAAGTATTTGAATTAATTTAGTCGTTTATCTACATAGGAATCATACGATGAGTGAATTTATTAGTTCTATCATTATAGCAGGAGTATTTTCTTGTTTTGTTTGGATGTTTGTTCGGTCTATGAAGCGTATTTCGATAATTGGAGAAAATATTATTAAATTACCCCATATCCCAATAATGTCGAAATTACCCATAGAATTGGACTACTTATCATGGAAAAAGTCCAATGAACATGCTCTTAAAATTAATCAAACCCAAACGACTAATATTTACTATATTGAAGATTATATTTATATCGATACAAATTTTATAATGAGTCGTTCGAGATATGAAATTCCGGTTTTGCCCCTAATTCTTTGTAAGGATAGCAAAATACTTAGGGATAGATACCCAACTAATCTAATAGCCGAGA